>NZ_ASZT02000019.1:0-58231 GCF_001006065.1 Sphingobacterium sp. IITKGP-BTPF85 | reverse complement strand
TTTGTTGTTTATGAAGTTTTTGAAGCTTGCTTAAATAAAACTCTATAAACAACAAAAGAAATGAGCAAAGCGAATGGTTATATTTTGTGATTGAAGCCCCCCCTTTTTAGGATCATGAAATAATCCCTCGCTCTCCGCCAAAAACAAAAGCCCAAAGTAATTTGGGCTTTTGTTTTTTATAATATTTTACAAGCTTTTTTATATTACTATATTCTATAGGGCTGCCTCTTCCTGGGATCATAAAATAATCCGCCACACTTTCCAAATATTAAAAACGATCGGTATCGAAATAACAAGCATACTTTATTCTATCAAAGATTTTTTAAATTGCAAGATAAAGAAGTCTAGGATTTCAACTTTTTTATTTTTTGGAAAATGGAATTAAAGACAATTCGAAATTGTTTTAATTTCCACTGATAATTTAAACAAACCGATGATATTAGAATTAGCGATATTACATGTAAAAGCAGGTAAGCGCCTTGCATTTGAAAATGATTTCATCACAGCTAGCCAATATATTGCAGCTATTGACGGCTATATAGGGCATTCACTAAAAAAATGTATCGAGGTAGAAAACCAGTATGTACTTCTTGTGGAGTGGAGTTCTGTAGAAGCACATGAAATTGGATTCCGCCAGTCTCCGCAATATTTAAAATGGAAAGAGTTGCTTCACGACTATTATGATCCCTTTCCTCAAGTTTTTCATTACGAAGATTTACCTCAAAAAATATGATAAATTATAATAACAAACGTTTTTCTGCTGTAAACAATAGCAATAATGGAGAAACATCCCATGAAACTGTTTTTCATTATAAACAGGTTGACTCTATTGTAACAGCTCAATATAACGGAGGTAAAATCATCCATGGTCAATTGATTGGTCTCGTGAATGAGCAGGGGGAAATTGATATGCGCTATCAACAGGTGAATAGAGAAGGAAAATTAATGACAGGAATGTGTAAATCTAAACCCGAAATCTTACCGAATGGAAAAATAAGATTACATGAAAGCTGGCAATGGACTTCGGGAGACCTATCTTCGGGGCAGTCTATTATTGAAGAGTTGTAAACCATATTTTGAATACCAATACTAAAACAATAAATAATGAATTTCACGTTCCACCAGATCAATAACATTAAAGTAGCAGAATTAATTTCCGATGGTCTAGTCATAAAAACGGCAGATGATGCCGTAGATTTAATAGGAAATCTTTATTATGAGGATCTCTCTAAAGTAATCGTACACGAAAAAAATTTGATATCAGATTTTTTTGATCTTAAAAATAAAATCGCAGGAGAAGTATTGCAAAAGTTTTCTAATTACCGCATGCAAATCATTATTATAGGTGATTTTTCAAAATTCACTTCCAAAAGCATGATTGATTTCATATATGAAAGTAATAAAGGAAGACAGGTTAATTTTGTAAAAACACTAGAGGAGGCACTATCACTTCTTGCAAAATAAAAAGCATGAAGGAGTGATTTTGAACTTTCACAGGCAATTCAAGTATTATTCATAAGCTTGAATGAAGTATAAAATTTAAATTTTCTATTTTTTAAAAAAAACCTGCTTCAGCAACAAAACTGTTAGATAGGAAAAAAACAACAGCCAATATTTGCTGGCTCACATAAAAAGCCCTAGCTTTACCTCAATATGAACCGCTTTAGACTACATATCGCAAGAAAATCGCAACGCATCTTATTTGTCGTTGCAACGGTTTTTTGTGTACTGTTGACTTCCTGTGCAATAAAAAGTAGCATCAAAAGCTGGGCAGATATAACAAGTAATACAGCAAAAGCTCCGATAAAAAATGGAAATCTATTTTCCAGCAACGGAGCTGAAAAATGTATCAATAGTGAAAGCACAGATACACAGATATCACAAGCTGTTTCTTTTCATGTTGGTGATTTTGCTCCACTTGTATTATTTACCCTTGCGTTTATGTTGCTGCTTAACATTGTTATCCGCAGTCAACAAGTACACCCCAATTATGGTCATCTGAAACTATCAGGCTCCATTCCTATTTTTATAAGAGATCGCAATCTCCAAATTTAGTACTTCTTTTTACCTTCCTATAATCCTATTGATCATAACTTTTCAATAGGCAAAACTTCTATTTTATTCTAGACAGCTTGTTGTTATTTCAACGGCTTTTCAAAACGTAATATCATTATGATAAAAGACATAGTGGCAGCTATATGTATGTGGCTTGCCCTTGCATCCGTACTACCCTTATACGGACAGCAAAAAAAAGAAAACACACTGGGCAGTTTATGGTCTCAGGTGGAAGAAAACTACCCTGGAATAGCTGTTAAAAAAAGTGCTATAAATGCGGCCGAGCTAAATGCCAAAGCTGTAAAAAGTGCTCATCTTCCACAAGTAAAAACACAATTTCAAAACACCTATGGCACTTATGAAGGAAGTGCCGGAGCTTTCTTTCCGCAGCCCGGTTTTTTTAATGTAAGCGGTAATCCTGGAGCATTAGAAGGAAGCAATTTAGCGGCAAATAGCTTTGCTTCGGCTACTGTTGAATGGGAATTATTCACCTTTGGTAGACTTAAAAAAGAAAATGAAGTGGCAGAAACGCTAGTTCAGAAAAAAGTGAGTGAACAGGAAGCTTACATCCTAAATCTCAAAAAAGTACTTTCTGAACGCTACATCACATTACTTTATAATCATGCAAAATTAGATTGGTCGAAAAAAAATACGGAACGCTTAGATGATATCCGCAAGATCAGTTCAGGTTTAGCTGCTTCAGGTCTTAAACCTGCTGCAGATAGTCTTTTGGCTACTTCTTCTTATGTGCAGGCAATGGGTGAGCATGATAAATGGAACGGTAATAAGTATGCTTCCTATATCAAACTCCAAGAACTATATGGTCAAGATACTGTTATGTACAGTTCATCCATTCGGCATTTTTCAGCTCCCATGGAAAGTCAGGATGTAAATGCTAGTCAGGGCATCAACGACAGTCATCCAATATTAGCTGCATTAGGCAAACAGGTGCAATACTATACGCAAAGCGGAGAAGCCCAAAAGAGAGCAGCGATGCCATCATTAAAGCTACTAGGTGGCTATGCTTACCGAGGAACAGGTGTTAACTCCAATGGTAAAAGTTCAAGTGCATGGCAAGACGGTTTTAGAAATAACACGAATAATATGCTTGTCGGTATAGGCATAACATGGAATATAACAAGTTTATATACAAACCGATTAAAAGGTAAAGGATTATTTGAAGAAGCCAACAGCGCTAAATTATTACAAACGCAATATCAGGATGCGATGGAAGCAGATCTATCAGCATCTCAAACAAAAAGCCACTGGCAATATAAGCAGTTACAAAAATCTCAAATAGCTGTTAAACAGGCACAAGATGCTTATGGTATGTACCTAGCCCGTTATAAAAGTGGACTGATCACGCTTAGTGAATTATTACAAATCCGCATTTTACTTGAACAGGCCGAGAATAATCATATCGAAGCCTCCCGTTCGTACTGGATGTTACTGGCATATGAGTCAGAGCTAACGGCCAATTTCGATTATCTGTTTAATAACCTTTAATATATAGATATGAATCTAATAAGATTTGCGCTCAGGAAACCCATTGCTATCATGGTAGCGGTCATTACGATTGCCTTTTTTTCTTATAGCACAATAAAAAAAATCAATGTAGACATCTTTCCTGAAGTTGAATTACCAGCGATGTATATCGCTATGCCTTATGGCGGATTATCCCCGGCCTATATGGACGGATTTATGGCAAATGAATTTCAGAAGGTGCTCCTATTTGTCAGCGGTGTTAAAAATATAGACTTTAAAAGTGTTCAGGGGCTCAGCCTGATGAAGCTTACCTTTTATCCAGGTACCAACATGGCACAAGTAGCCGGAGAAGTATCTACTTCAGTTTCAAGAGCGATGGGCTTTCTACCTGCTGGTGCAGTACCGCCGATGGTAGTCCGTTTTGATGGAAGTTCATTACCGGTAGGTCAGTTGGTCTTTGAAAGTGACAAACTCTCGATCAATGAAATACAGACACTTGTGTTAACCAAAATCAGACCGATGTTTGTCGAAATCCCCGGGATCACCGCACCCGCACCTTTTGGAGGTAATGCGCGTTCAATTGTCGTCGATATTGATCCCGAAGCGATGCAGGCCAGCGGACTAAGTGCCGAAGACATTACAATTGCCATCACCAAAAGCAGTATTCCTTCTCCTGCCGGAAATATCCGTATAGGCGATGAAAATTTAATGGCTCCAATTAACTCAATCGCTAAAAATCCGGAGGAGTTTTTAAATACACCGATCAAGACCACTGACAACCGTACCATCTATGTCAGAGATGTCGCTTCTGTGTCAGATGGCGCAGATCAAACAGTGGGATATGCATTGGTCAACGGGAAACGCTCCGTATACCTTCCTATCATCAAAAAAGCAGATGCTTCTACACTAGATGCTGTAAATAATTTAAAGTCCTCCATGGATAAATTAAAGAATCAACTTCCGGAAGATGTGGATGTCCGTTACGAGTTTGATCAATCCAAATACATTGAGCGCTCACTTTCTAATCTGATACATGAAGGCATACTCGGTGCTGTTTTTACGGGATTGATGATTTTCTTATTTCTAGGAGATACGCGGGGGGCTTTTATCGTAGTACTGACAATACCGATCGCTATACTCTCGGCTGTTATGGTTCTTTACCTATTTGGACAAACCATCAACATCATGACACTAAGCGGCTTAGCCCTATCGATCGGTATTCTTGTCGATGAAGCTACAGTGACGATCGAAAACATCCATCAACATATGGAAATGAAAAAAGGAAAACAGCGCGCTATTTTAGATGCGTTGCTTGAAATATCTGTTCCAAAGCTTTTAATTCTACTTTGCATTCTAGCAGTGTTAACTCCTGCTTTCATTATGACCGGTATTCCTAAGGACATGTTTATTCCTTTATCAATGGCAGTAGCATTTGCAATGATAGCATCCTTTATTGCCTCTCAAACATTCGTACCTATTTTGGCGAATTGGTTAATGAAAAATAAACAGGAAATTGTAAGTAAAACGAACAGAAAAAAAGCTTTTTTGAGAAATTCAGAGTAAATTATTCTTACAGAATGCGTAAGTGGTCCGCAAAATCACTTGGTCTTTTTTTACTCTATATCGTACTTTCGGGGGGAACAATCGGTTTGTTATTAAATTTCGTCGGAACCGATGTCATGCCTGTATCAAATAGCGGTGACTTCCAATTACGAATACAAACCCCACAAGGAAGCAGAATCGAAAAAACAGAACAGATCGTCAACTCCATTACTGATGATATCAAAACACAGCTTCCTGAAGATGGCATAGCGATAACTTCTGCTTTCGTGGGCATGCAACCTGCAACATCCCCGATCAATCCTATTTTTCTGTTCACAAGTTCTTCACATGAAGCGGTACTGCAAGTATCCGTAGATCAAAATTTGTATACTGGATCTATGGAGGACCTGAAAGAAAAAATAAGAACTTCAATAACTCAGAATCATCCACAGATAAAGTTCAATTTTGAACCGATGGAACTGACAGAAAAAATAATGGGACAGGGAGCTATGACGCCCATTGAAATTAAAGTTGGTGCCGGACAGCTTAAAGCAGCAAATACACATGCTTCGAAAATTGAATCGAATTTGAAAGAAATAACTTATTTACGAGATGTACGAATTGCCGAACCAATCGCCTACCCTACTCTTGAAATTGAAGTTAACCGTGACCTAGCCGGACAGTTTGGATTGACCATGCAGGAAATTACGAAGAGCTTAGTGACCGCCACCTCTTCTACCCGTTTTACAGATAAAAATCTTTGGGTAGATCCGAAATCGGGGCTTGTTTTTCAAGTTCAGGTTCAGATCCCCGAGCATATCATGTCATCAGAAGAAAGGCTTAAATCGCTTCCTTTAAAGAAAGGAAACCTCCGTCCGGTACTTGAAGATATTGCTACTGTTCGCCGAGTAACCGCTCCGGCACAAGTAAACCGCAAAGGTCCTAACCGATATGTCACGATCATAGCAAATGTCTACAATCAAGATTTGGGAACAGCTTCTACAGCCGTAAAAAAAGCTATAAAAGATGCGGGCGAACCTCCACGTGGTGTTAGTATATGGACTGAAGGTACAATGCAACTTCTTGACGACACATTAGGCAATCTTTTGACAGGATTAGCTGTAGCTATTATTGCTATTTTCTTGATGTTATCTGCGTACTACCAGTCTTTTAAAGTTCCTTTAATTATCCTATCAGTCATTCCTGCTGTGATTACGGGGAGCTTAATTATATTATTTCTTACGAACAGTACTCTTAATTTACAATCATATATGGGTATTATCATGTCCATTGGTGTATCGGTATCCAATGCCGTATTGCTCATAAATCAAGCTGAATATTACAGAAGAAACATGGCCTTAAAACCTACAAACGCGGCAAGATTAGCTGCTTCGTCAAGATTGCGTCCAATATTAATGACTGCCGCGGCCATGCTTGCCGGTATGTTGCCTATGGCGATAGGTATTGGAGATGGCGCCGAACAAGTAGCACCTCTCGGTAGAGCTGTTATCGGCGGTCTTATTGCATCTACAATTGTTATTTTACTGCTTCTACCGCATTTCTTTTCTTCACTCATGTCCAGAACATCAGTTAGTAGCCCATCTCTAGATCCTGATGATGAAACAAGTCAGTATTATTCTAATAAAAAAACATCATCCCTATAAAATATCACATCATGAATACGACAATCTCTAAATATAAAATATCAAGTTTAACTGGCTTTGCTTTGCTCCTAATTACATGTATGTCATGCGCTCAGCAAGAACAAAAAACTAAAAAAGAGAATAAAAAGGTGGACAAACAAATAAATTATAGTACCGTGGCGGTACAGTTCATAAATCCGGAATATGAGATTTCAGTTCCAGCAGAACTGAAACCTTATGAACAGGTGGCTGTTTTTGCAAAAGTATCAGGATTTGTAAAACAGTTATATGTAGACCGTGGTGATCATGTACGTAAAGGACAGCTGTTGGCGATACTAGAGGCCCCTGAAATGAATCAACGATATCTTTCTGACAAAGCTACTGAGCAAAAGATATATAACGATTACCTCTTTGCACAACAAGCATACGATCGTTTGAAAGATGCATCAGCGACAGCCGGTGCTGTAGCGGCAATTGAATTAGACAGAGCAAAAAGTTCTGTTGAAAGTGCACGTGCAGCTTACGAAGCTTCTAAAGCAGGTACGACCCATACATCACAATTACAGCAATATCTGCGTATCACTGCCCCTTTCGATGGCGTGATTACAGAGCGAAATGTTTCCGTAGGAGCATTGGCAGGAACTTCATCCAACCAGTCGCTGTTCATGATGGCACAAGGTAATAAATTACGCTTAACTTTGTCACTTCCAGAAAAACATGCGGCTTCTGTTCAGCAAGGTGTCCAAGCGAATTTCACCGTAAGTTCACAGCCTGGAAAAACATTTGAGACAACATTATCCCGTACTTCAGGGTTACTGAATCAGCAAGATCGGTCACTAACACTAGAATTTGATGTCAACAATCCATCACGCGAATTACAAGGAGGCGACTATGCACAAGTTAAATTAAAACTAAAACGTAAGACTCCATCTAGTTGGGTACCTAAAAAAAGTGTTCTAACGACACAGGCTGGCACTTTTATACTTATATTAGACGATCAAGAAATTAAACGCATTCCTGTCAAGGAAGGCGTACATTTGGATACGTTAACGGAAGTATTTGGCCAAATTTCGACAGAAAGTCAAATCATATTAAAGCCATCAGAAGAAATTAAAGAAGGAAAAATAAACAAATAGAAATAAATATGAAAATCCAATTCAATAGGAAAATGATCGGCATGCTTTTGATTGCATGCAGCATTACAGCTATATCCTGCAATTCAAAAACTAAAGACACGCAAAATTCGAAGTCGGACGAAACAGCAGAGGATAGTACAGTGGCTACTAAAGCTATCCAAGCAAACGAGGTAAGCTTTAAAGATGAAGATGGAAAAGATATCACCCTAAGCTCACTAAAAGGTAAAGTGGTATTCATTAACTTTTGGGCGACGTGGTGCCCTCCCTGTATTCATGAAATGCCTTCTATCAACACTTTAAAACAATCCTTTAAAGGTAATGATGACATCGTATTTTTAATGGTAGATGTAGATGGCACGATGGAAAAATCAAAAGCATTTATGACCGAAAATAAATATGATTTACAAGTGTATATTCCAAATGGCGATATTCCGCAAGATTTCTTAGGAAATGCAATACCAACTACGGTAATCATTAACAAAAAGGGAGAGATGGTAGATCGTATGGAAGGTGGGCGTGATTACGCAGATCCTGAAATAGCAAAATCTTTGAATGAGCTTATTCAAAGCAATTAATACCTTATTGTAAAAAATGTAGCTCATTATTAATATAGTGAGACCAAAAGCTTCATCTGTCCACGATGAAGGCTTTTTTTATACTCATTAATTTACTTCTCCCGAAGTGAGCAATCAAAAGAATCCAATGCTCAAGCACTGCAAAGAAATGTTACTTCTATATTAAACAATAAGAAAGCACTTTTACTAGACTTTTTTACAAAACAGCATGAAATAATCTTTGAACTTAAAAAAATATTGAATTATTATATTTTTTCCTTCATTATATAGATTTATCTCCTTATTTTTATATATGAGCAAAGCAAGTTGTGCTCATTAGTAACCAAATAGACTATAAAATACGCGATATAGATTAAAATCTATAGCTCATAATTCCCTGTTCTTTTACATTAACTATTTTATATGAAAAAAAACTTACCTTTTGCAACATGCACTTTAATTGGATTTTTACTTTTATACAGTATATCGGCTCGCGCCCAAGTGCCCGATAGTACGCAAGGAGAAATTTTAGAAAGTTACCCCAAATTTCAGTTCAAGGGGCTTTTTCAAGGAAGGTTTACAACAAGTCTTAAAAAAATGTTGATGTAGAAGGCCTTCACCATACAGATGATAAGGGCACAAATAATTCCTTTTCGCTCAAATACATGCGCGCGCAACTCAAAGGACAAATTAGCAGAAGAGTAGAAGTTGTTGCTTTAGCAAATTTTGCTGATTTTAAAAATGATCCCAAGACCCGAGTTTTAGAGAACGCTTATCTACGGTACAGTTTTAATCCCAAAGTTGCCATTACTGTTGGTCAGTTCAGACCTTGGTTTGGACTAGAAGAAACCTATCCCGTGGATATCATCAAATCATTGGAATGGTCTAACCAATATACCGAATTTGGAAAAAATGGTTGGACAAGTTTTCAAATTGGGGCTTCCGTAGGCGGTACATTACCTTTAGGGACCATACCAATGCGTTATGCCGTTTCTGTTGTGAATGGAAATGGAAAAAATCAGGTTTCGGATAAAGATAATGGAAAACAATTTTTAACAAGGATCGTATTTGATCTGGCAAAAAAATATGATTTCAGTATTGGTTTAAACGGAGGTACAGGTACCGTGTTTAAAAGAAATGTACATGCTTTAGCATTTGATGTATCGTCTAAATTTCAGCTTGCGCATAAATGGAATATAGATTTTCAGATCGAAGCTAAGCAGGCGATTAATCACAATCTATACTTCAGTCTCGAAGAAACAGAGCGACTACAAGATATTTATCAATACCAAATGCGAGGAGCTTACTTCTTACCGAATATGCGTTATGAAATTGATTATAAAAACCTGAAAGCTATTGAGTTTTCTTGTAGATATGAATACTTAGATACTGATTTCAGACAAAAATCTAATCCCAGACAGTCTTTAGTCCCTATGGTAAGCTTGGAATTTCTCAAAAACTACGGGGCTAGAATACAAATGGGTATGCAGATGGATTATTATAAACATCAAATTGAAAGTACAAACAAATACAATGGTAATTTGTTCATTTTACAAGTACAAAGTCGATTATAACCTTAAACAAAAAATATGAAAGAAGTGGACATTAAAAAGATGGGTATAACCTTTGCTTTCGCATTGATTATTTGGTTTATACCTATACCAAAGGGTGTGTTACCCGAGGCTTGGCACCTATTTGCTATATTTGCGGCAACAATCCTGGGTATCATCCTAAAAGCTGCCCCTATGGGTACCATGTGTATGTTGGCCATTGGGTTCACCGCTTTTACACAGGTTCTGGCTCCTGGTAATGCCTCTCTATCCATTACCAAATCATTAAGTGGCTTTGGTGATAAAGTAATCTGGCTTATAGGAATCTCATTTTTTATAGCAAGAGGTTTTATTAAAACCGGCTTAGGAAATAGAATAGCATTTATATTTATCAAAATATTCGGAAAAAGTTCTTTGGGATTAGCTTATGGATTGGGGCTTGCAGACGTTTGTCTTGCTCCTGCTATTCCTAGTAATACTGCCCGTGGTGGAGGTATCATCTACCCCATTATGAAATCAATGGCTATTAGTTTTGGATCTCTGCCAGAAGATCCGAGCACTCATAAAAAATCGGTTCATATCTAACGCTTAATAGTTATTACATGAACCTCATTGCCTCATCAATGTTTCTTACCGGAACAGCGAGTAATCCCATGTGTCAGAAATTCGCTGCAGATTTGGGAATAAATATCACTTGGATGTCGTGGGCTGCAGCTGGATTTGTACCCGGAATTGTTGCATTTTTTATTGTTCCGTTAGTTTTATACAAATTATACCCACCAGAACTAAAAAAAACTGCTGATGCACCTAAGATGGCTACTGAAAAATTAAAAGAAATGGGTGCTATTAAAACAAATGAATGGCTGATGCTACTTGCTTTTTTTATATTGTTGGGATTATGGATTTTCGGAGGATCACTATCCATAGATGCCACAACTACAGCATTTATTGGACTGACACTGTTATTGCTCACATCTGTCCTGACTTGGGAAGATGTAAAATCAGAGAAAGGAGCATGGGACACCATTGTGTGGTTTGCAGTACTTGTCATGATGGCCAGCTCTTTAAATGAACTTGGTTTTATTGGCTGGTTCAGTGATTTGATCAAAACGGAGATCGGCGGATTAAATTGGATTGTTGCCTTTCCTGTAATCATTTTAGTCTATTTCTACAGCCATTATATTTTTGCCAGTGCCACTGCACATGTTGCGGCAATGTACGCCGCTATGCTCGGAGTAGGAGTTTCCTTAGGTATACCAGGTATGCTATTGGCGATGATGCTTGGTTTCGTAGGATCTATATATGGTGTCCTTACACATTATGGACATGGTCCTGCTCCTGTTTATTTCGGTAGTGGCTATGTAGATCTCAAGTCATGGTGGGTAAAGGGTTTTGAAATTGGAGTGCTGTTACTCGTGATCTACATGGCAGTTGGTGGTCTGTGGATGAAAATAATCGGTTATTATTAATTCTTTGCTTATGTTATCAACCCTATCTCGAAAATTAGTAATGTGTTTGACAGGTTTATTCCTATGTTTTTTCCTTATCATTCACTTTTTAGGAAATTTGCAACTGTTTTTACCTTCCGAACAGGCCCATACACAGTTCAATGCCTATTCTCAATTTCTATCTGGTAATATTTTAATAAAAATAGTTTCATATGTACTTTATTCAAGCATTCTGATACATGCCCTGGATGCTTTGGTCATTACCCTTAAAAATAGAAAATCCGGAAAACAGTATCAACGTGATCAAAGACAAAGGGCGAGTAAATGGTATAGTCGCAACATGGGTATTCTAGGTACCATTATTTTAATATTTCTAGTCATTCATTTTCAAAATTTTTGGTACGTCTATAAATTCGGGAGTCCACCAATAGATAGCAATGGTAATAAAGATCTTTATATTTTGGTAGTAACCACATTTAAAGAATGGTGGTATGTGCTCATTTACGTCTTATCTATGGTTGCATTATGCTACCACCTCATTCATGGTGTACATAGTGCCATTCGTACTTTAGGGCTCTTTCATCCAAAATATGTAAAGTGGATCAAAACCTGTGGCATAGCCTACTCCATTATTATTAGTGTAGGGTTTGCTATGATGCCCATCTACATTTATTTGACACAATAGCTAAACCTTTATATTTTAAGAATATGAATTTAGATGCAAAAATCCCCGAAGGTTCTTTAGAGAAAAAATGGGAAAACTATAAAAAAACTGCAAAATTAGTCAATCCGGCAAACCGTAAAAAACTAGATGTCATCGTAATAGGAACTGGGCTAGCGGGAAGCTCTCTTGCTGCATCATTGGGTGAAATGGGTTATAATGTAAAATCATTTTGTTTTCAAGACAGTCCAAGACGCGCCCATTCTGTCGCGGCGCAGGGCGGTGTCAATGCCGCAAAAAATTATAAGAATGATGGCGATAGCATCTACCGGATGTTTGTTGATACTTTAAAAGGAGGAGATTTTCGTTCGCGAGAGGCTAATGTATACAGAATGGCTGAATGTTCCCTCAATCTCATCGATCAAGCCGTTGCTCAAGGTGTCCCGTTTGGTCGAGAATATGGAGCTATCTCAACAATCGTTCTTTCGGTGGTGTTCAAGTAAGCCGAACATTTTATTCAAGAGGACAGACTGGACAGCAATTGCTACTTGGATCTTATCAAGCACTTATGCGTCAAGTCGGAAAAAAAACAGTCAAATTACATGCCCGTCATGAAATGTTAGATTTAGTGATTATAGAAGGAAAAGCGCGTGGTGTAATTATCAGAAATCTAGATACCGGCGAGATTGAACGCCATGCCGCACATGCTGTTGTACTGGCTACTGGAGGCTATGGGAAAATCTATTATCTTTCGACTTTAGCGATGGGTTGCAATGGTTCTGCTATATGGAGAGCGCATAAAAAAGGTGCATTAATGGCCAGCCCAAGCTGGATTCAGATTCATCCGACATCATTACCGCAGTCTGGAGATTATCAATCTAAATTAACACTCATGTCCGAGTCTTTAAGAAATGATGGACGCATATGGGTACCACTTAAAGAAAATGAACAGCGCTCTGCTAATGACATTCCAGAACAAGAAAGAGATTACTATCTGGAAAGAAGATACCCCGCATTTGGAAATCTAGCCCCTAGAGATATTTCTTCACGCGCTGCAAAAGAAAGAATTGATGCCGGATTTGGAATCGGTCCCCTAAAAAATGCCGTTTATCTGGATTTTTCTAAAGCCATTAAAGAACAAGGAATAGACAAAATAAAAGAAAAGTATGGTAATTTATTCGACATGTATGAAAAAATTACCGGTTATAATGCTTATCAAGTACCAATGATGATTTCTCCATCGGCCCACTTTTCAATGGGAGGACTTTGGGTAGATTATGAATTAATGACGACAATTCCTGGGTTATTTGCTTTAGGAGAAGCTAATTTTGCAGACCACGGAGCTAATCGATTAGGAGCAAATTCTCTCCTTCAAGCCTCCGTGGATGGCTATTTTATTGCTCCCTATACCATAGCAAATTATCTCTCAGATGATATCCACACGGGAAAAATATCAACGGATCATACGGAATTTGAGAAAGCAGAGCAAGAAGTCAGAACACAATTGCAACAATTCAGCAAAAGCAAAGGAACCAAAACTGTGGATTATTACCATAAAACTCTTGGTAAAATACTATATGATTACTGTGGCCTTGCACGAAATGAAGCCGGATTAAAATTCGCAATCTTGGAGATTCAGAAATTACGGGAAGAGTTTTATAGAAATGTTCATATTCCGGGAAATGAGGAAACAATGAATACAGAAATAGAGAAAGCTGGAAGAGTCGCTGATTACCTCGAAATCGGAGAATTAATGTGCTATGACGCCCTGACTAGAAATGAATCTTGTGGTGCACATTTCCGTGAAGAATATCAGACAGCTGAAGGCGAAGCAAAAAGAAATGATGCCGAATATCAATTCATTTCGGCATGGGAATGGAACAACAGATCTGTTCCTATTCTTCATAAAGAACCACTATCATTTGAAGTCATTCAACCTATTGTACGTAGTTATAAATAATTAAAATTCAAGCTATGAAATTACATCTAAAAATATGGAGACAAGAGAATAAAAATGCTGATGGCAAACTTGTAGACTATACTTTGGAAAACCTCAATCCGCATATGTCCTTTTTAGAGATGCTAGATACATTAAATGAAAAGCTCATATTGGCCAATGACACACCTGTTGAATTTGATCACGACTGTCGTGAAGGAATCTGTGGACAATGTGGTATGATGATAAATGGTATTGCGCATGGACCGCTGAAAAATACGACTACCTGTCAATTACATTTAAGGTCCTTCAAAGATGGGGAGGTGGTATTTATCGAACCATTTAGATCTGAAGCGTTTCCTGTAAAAAAAGATTTAAAAGTAGATCGTTCGGCATTTGACCGCATTATCTCTTCAGGTGGATTTGTATCAATCAATACAGGACAAGCACCGGAAGCACTGACCATTCCCGTAACACATCAAGTGACAGAAGCGGCATTTGATGCTGCTGCCTGTATCGGATGCGGAGCCTGTGTTGCCACCTGTAAAATGGAAGCGCGGCCCTTTTTACATCAGCAAAAATCAACCATATGGTATTACTCCCACAAGGTAAAGAAGAAAGACTTACTAGGGTCATTGATATGGTAAATCAAATGGATGAAGAACTCTTTGGCCATTGCTCCAATACAGAAGCCTGTGAAGTTGAATGTCCACAAGGTATTTCAGTACTCAATATTGCACGAATGAATTATGAATATAATCGAGCACATCTATTAAAAAAATAAAGATTGTAAATTCAAATACCAATATTCTGAACTACAGTTAATAAAAAAATTGACCTTAAGAATCGAAAATGGATCAAATAGCAAAACAGCATTTAAATCATTTTATAGGAACCTGGGATACCGACGGTATTATTCTAGAAACCAATAATGCTCCAGAAGTTAAAATCAAAGGGACTGATACATATTGTTGGATTCTAGACAATTCTTTTCTTTTGCACCAGGCAATGTCATGATAGGAACGTCAAATAGCCTTACCCATGAAATTATAGGATATGAGTCGTACGTCAACATTACAGCATGCAATATTATAACAATCAAGGTCAATCTGGCTTTATGAATGCTATATTAGACAATCACCTTTGGACATTTACCGGAACTAACTTAAAGTTTAACGGTGGGTTCAGTAAGGAGAACAATGAATTTTCAGGTATTTGGAAACAGCTAACTGATCATAATATCTGGAGCGATTTTATACACATAAAACTGACAAAAAGATAAAGTTGGTATACGGTAAAACATAAAAATATTTTACAAAAAACATCAACTAACCCCTTTTTTTCTATATTTAAATAAATTATAAAACTCTAAAATATGAAAAGTACTTTTATACAGATGGCTACACAAACTTTGGTCCCTTTACTCTCGAAGAGCTCAAATATAAAAACATTACACCAGAAACAAATGTATGGTATGAAGGAATGGGTGATTGGAGAAAAGCCAGTGAAGTTCCTGAGCTTGCTGCTTTATTTTCTTCAAACATAGCCTCCCCTCCTAATCCTCCTAATCCATTTCAAGCAACTGGACAATCTCCCTTCAACCAGTCAGCCGATCCTCAAAATAAAGCCTACGACCCATTTTTAAATATCGTACCTAAAACATGGTTAGTTGAATCTATTTTAGTTACAATTTTATGCTGTCTTCCTTTTGGAATAGCGGGAATAATAAATGCAGCAAAAGTTGAATCCAGATTCTATGCAGGAGATCTACAAGGTGCACAAAGAGCATCAGATGAAGCTAAAAAATGGACTAAAATTGGTTTTATTGTTTCCATTGTGATGACAGTATTGTATGTACTATTGATGATCTTAGGTGTAGTTGGATCTATATTTAATTATGGTAATTAAGAAATATTATCTATGGTCCATAGGGATTATACTTCTATTCATCTTAATTCTTACATATAAGTTTTTCAATCCGATACAGTACGACATTTTCCCTAAATGCCCATTTTATGCCATTACAGGCTACAAATGTCCCGGATGTGGATCACAACGCGCCATACATTATCTTTTAAATTTTGACCTCCAGAACGCATGGAGCAATTTTTACTGATCATCGCTATCCCCTATATCATCACAGGATTAATCTTTGAATATCAAAAATCACCTACGCCAAAAGTGCTTAAATGGCGAAAGATATTATTTGGTTATAAAGCAATTGTAATTGTTTTTATCATTGTAATTGGTTTTTGGATAGTAAGAAACTTATAAAGTAGAAACAGTTACTGTAAGTCGCTTTAATATAAAAAATAGTACGGTAGAAAATACTCATTTCAGATCATCCGTTCTATTTGCACGATTTTAATGGAATGATCTTACTTTAGGAATATGGATAAGATCTTATAATTAACTCCCAATTCCTATCAAGAACTATCTGTTTGTTTTAAACTCATACAAAAAAAAGGAGCGTTTTTAATAAAAAACGCTCCTTTTATGTATGATAAATTGTTTAATTACAACTTACGTTTTACTTCAACTTGTTCATATGCTTCAACGATATCACCTTCTTGAATATCATTATATCCTTGAATATTCAAACCACACTCATAACCGAATGAAACTTCTTTCACATCGTCTTTGAAACGTTTCAATGAAGCTAATTTACCTGTGAAAACAACAACACCATCACGGACGATACGAATATCATTATTGCGGTTAATTTTACCATCCAAGACCATACAACCTGCAATTGTACCGACCTTAGAGATTTTAAATGTCTCACGGATCTCAACGTTAGCAACGATTTTTTCTTCAAATTTCGGAGCCAACATACCTTCCATTGCCGATTTAAGTTCTGCAATAGCATCGTAAATGATTGAGTAAAGGCGAATATCAATTTGTTCTTGTTCAGCCAATTTACGTGCACCTATAGATGGACGAACTTGGAAACCGATGATAATTGCATCAGAAGCAGAAGCTAATAAAACATCTGACTCTGAGATAGCACCCACAGATTTGTGAATTACATTCACTTGAATCTCTTGTGTTGATAATTTCAATAATGAATCAGATAATGCCTCGATCGAACCATCCACGTCACCTTTTACGATCACGTTCAACTCTTTAAAGTTACCGATTGCCAAACGACGACCGATCTCATCCAAAGTAATATGTTTCGTAGCACGCATACCTTGCTCACGTTGTAATTGAAGACGTTTATTCGCCACATTACGAGCTTCAGATTCACTCTCCATAGTATAGAACTTATCACCTGCAGTAGGTGCCCCTGCCATACCTAAGATTTGAACCGGTACAGAAGGACCTGCTTCTTTCACACGTTCACCACGTTCATTTGTTAAAGCTTTCACTTTACCACTATGAGAACCTGCTAAAATAGGATCTCCCACACGTAAAGTACCTCCTAATATCAGCACTGTTGTCACAATACCTCTACCTTTATCCAAAGCAGCTTCAATTACAGAACCAACAGCACGTTTGTTCGGATCAGCTTTTAAGTCAAGCATCTCTGCTTCTAATAATACTTTTTCTAATAAAAGATCTACATTCAATCCAGTTTTTGCTGAAATCTCCTGTGCTTGGTATTTACCACCCCAATCCTCTACTAATATATTCATTTGAGACAACTGCTCTTTAATACGATCTGTATTGGCACCTGGCTTGTCAATTTTTGTAAATGCAAATACGATTGGCACACCAGCAGCTTGTGCGTGGTTGATTGCTTCTTTCGTTTGTGGCATGACAGCATCATCCGCTGCAATAACGATAATTACGATATCTGTTACTTTTGCACCACGAGCACGCATCGCTGTAAAGGCTTCGTGACCTGGAGTATCTAAGAAAGTGATCTTACGTCCACCGTCTAATTGTACCGCATAAGCACCAATATGCTGCGTGATACCACCTGCTTCACCACCTGTTACATTTGCTTTACGCACGTAATCTAACAAAGATGTTTTACCGTGATCGACGTGACCCATTACCGTAACAATCGGAGCACGAGAAATCAATGCATCTTCATTGTCAGCTTCTTCAAGATCAGCAATCTCTTCATCTTCAGGTTTGATAAATTCAATTTGGTAACCAAATTCATCAGCAACAATGGTTAAAGTTTCTGCATCTAGACGTTGGTTAATTGAAACAAACATACCTAAACTCATACAAGTCGCGATAATTTGTGTAACAGCCACATCCATTAAGTTAGCAAGTTCGTTTGCCGTTACAAATTCTGTAACACGCAACACTTTTGCTTGCATTTCTCTTTCTAATGCTTCCTCCTCCGCGTTAGTTGCGACATCGTCACGTTTTTGACGTCTCAACTTCGCACGTTGAGCAAATTTACCTGACTTACCAGCACCACTTAAGCGCGCTAATGTAGCCTTGATTTGATCTTGGATTTCCTTTTCAGTAGGCTCCTCTTTTGGTACATTAGGTCCATTACTTCTATTGTTGAAGGCTGGACGACCTTTATTTGCACCTGGACCTCCTGGACGGTTATGATGTCCTCCTGGACCTCCCGCTGGACGGTTTTGATTATTTCCTCCTGGACCTCCTGCTGGGCGGTTTTGATTATTCCCTGCTGGATGATTTCCACCAGTACGATTTGGATGATTTCCACCACCTTGGTTTGGACCTCCAGTACGATTTGGATGGGCACCACCACCCTGAGGCGGAGTTCCTGTATTATTCGTACGTTTACGTTTACGCTTATGATCATTACCAGTAGCACTTGAAGAAGATGCTACAGGCTTATCGCGATGAGAAGGTCTTGCCGTAGGCAATTCAATCTTACCAATTACTTTTGGACCTGTTAATCTCTCTGCTTTAGCACTAATAACCTCATCTGCAGGATTAACTTTTTTCACTTCCTTTACAGGAGTTTCAACCGGTGCTTTCACAGCAGGTTTTTCATTTTTTGGCTTTTCTTCTACCACTTTCTTCTCTTGAACTTTAGGAGCTTCAGTTTTAACTTCAACTTTTTGAGGTGCAGCAATGACAACCTTAGGTGCTTCTGGCGCTTTCTCTACTATTTTTTGTGCTTCCACTATCGGAGCTTTAGGAACTTCTACTTTAGGCTCTTCTTTTACGATAGGTTTTGGAGCTGTAGGAGTTGCTTCTTTAACTACCTCAGGCTTCTTCTCCACTTCCTTTGGAGTTTCAGCTTTCACTTCTGGAGTTTCCTCTTTCTTAGGTTTAGATCCTCTTTTCAAAGCATCTAAATCAATTTTACCCACAACCTTCATACCTCCAGTGTGTGTATTTGATGAATTTTCCTTTGCCTCAGAACCCGTTACCTTTTCAACTGGATTCTCTTTTTTATCTGCATTAGATTCTTCTCTTGTATTTACCGCAGCATTTTTTATCAAAATATCTTTTGAAGCTACAGTTTCTTCATAATCGTCATTTTTAGATGATTCTTTAGGAGAAGCGACTGGCGACTCATCACGACGAATTTTGCCAATCACAATTTGTTTAGCTTCATCTTTCACGATCTTGTCACCTTGAAACTCTTTCAACAGCACATTGTACATCTCTCCGGATAGCTTAGTACCAGGTTTGGCGTCGACGTCATACCCTTTTTTCACTAAACAATCTACGGCAGTAGATATGCCAATATTGAGTTCCTTTGCTGCTTTAAGCAGGTTTGTACCTTTTCCTTCAGTCATCTATTATTTTAACTAATTAAATATTTAATACAAAATATGTTTTTTTACATCTCTATAACAATTAAATTCGAAATAGAGATGAAAATAAATTATGTGGCTTCATTTTATTCAAATTCAGCCTGTAAAATACGTAAAATGTCTTTTACCGTATCTTCTTCCAAGTCAGTCCTTCTAGACAACTCTTCTTCTGTCAATGCCAATACTGAACGTGCTGAATCTAAACCTACACGTTTCAATGCATCAATTACCCAGCTTTCGATTTCATCGCTGAATTCTTCGATATCCACATCTTCATCAAACTCGTCATTCTCACGATAAACATCGATCTCATAACCTGTCAATTTACCTGCCAATTTGATATTGTGTCCACCACGACCAATTGCCAAAGAAACTTGATCAGATTTTAAATACACTGCAGCCGTCTTATTTTCTTCATCAATCTTGATTGAGCTAATACGAGCTGGGCTTAATGCACGTGTAATGTAAAGTGAATGATTCGTTGTAAAGTTGATTACATCGATATTTTCATTACGCAATTCACGAACGATACCATGAATACGAGATCCTTTCATACCCACACAAGCACCAACAGGATCAATACGATCATCATAAGATTCTACTGCCACTTTAGCACGCTCTCCTGGTTCGCGAACGATTTTCTTAATCGTAATCAAACCATCAAAAATCTCAGGAACTTCCAGTTCAAATAAACGTTGTAAAAATTCTGGAGCAGTACGAGAAATAAGAATCTTAGGATTATTATTCATCATATCCACTTTATAAACGACTGCACGAATGCTATCACCTTTCTTAAAATAATCTGCAGGAATTTGTTCTGTCTTCGGTAAAATTAATTCATTACCGTCATCATCTAACACAAGCAATTCTTTTTTCCAGATTTGATAAACCTCGCCGATCACCAACTCCCCTTCACGGTCTTTATATTTTTTGAAAACTTCGTCTTTCTCCAATTCCAAAACTTTTGAAACCAAAGTTTGACGGGCTGCTAAAATAGCACGACGACCAAAACTCTCTAACGTTATCTGTTCAATATAATCATCGCCAACTTCTAAATCAGCATCAAACTTCTTCGCTTCTGTTAATTCAATTTCAAGATCATCATCTTCCGAAAATTCATCTTCAACAACAACGCGAGTTCTCCATATCTCTAAATCTCCATTATCAGGATTTACGATAACATCACAGTTTTCATCTGTACCAAAACGTCTACGGATCATACTACGAAATACTTCTTCTAAGACAGAAATAACCGTAGGTCGGTCAATGTTTTTAAACTCTTTAAACTCTTGGAAAGAGTCAATCAAATTGATATTGCTGCTCATTTTTATTTAAATGAAATTAACACCTTAGTTGCTTTTATTTGTTCAAAAGGTATAATGCGAGCAACCTGCTCCGCTTTTTTACCTTTTTCTTTTATTGTTTCTTCAATTGTTATCTGTGCATCCTCAACGGCTAACAATGTACCTTCCGTTTTTGTACCATCATTTAACTTCACTTGCACATTGCGTCCAATATTTTTCTCATATTGCCTTTGATTAACAAAATTAGCATCTAGCCCCGGAGAAGAAACTTCAAGACGATAAGCTTTCTCTACTGTCCCCTCTTCTTCCAACTGAAATCCGACAAATTTACTAACCTGTACACAATCATCGATACTAATTCCCTGATCACCATCTAGCAAAACTTCCAACACGCTGTTCGGATGAAATTTAACACTTACAATAAACAAATCATCGCGATCTGCTAATTTTTCTTGGACGAGTTCGATAACTCTTTTCTCTACATTTTGCATATTCTTTCGAAAACGAATAAAAATACTGAAATCAATGAATTAAAAAAGGGGGCATACGTTGCCCCCTTCCTCTCAGATAAGACAAAGGTAAATATTTTTTTCAACTATCAAAATATAGATAAAAAAGATCCATCAAAATGATCCTCTAACCCTTATCTACAACCGAATTAATTGTTTTTTGCATTTCTGCCATCATGCTTGTCAAAGTCTCCATAGAAGGTTCATTACTAGGTTCCGGAAGCGTTGTACTAATAAACGCTTTTGCTTTCCAAACTTCCATAATATCACTCGCTTCTACCCAATATGGATCGTAGCTCTTATTATCAGAAACTAACTTCAGGCCTTTATCTTCTTTAAATTTAAATGCTATTCGCTTGTAGACAACCCCCTCATCTTTTGAAACGACAATATAGGTCTGCCCTGGCTTAATATCATTCCAGTTCTCCACATATTCTGCGACGACAATAGAACCACTAGCCAAAGGACGCATCGAATCACCCTTGATTTCAAAAGCCCGATAGGTTCCTTGATTGAACATAGGTAACGAAAATTTCGGTAACGTTGCAACATATTCCGGATCAGCATATCCATTCATATAGCCAGCGCTCGCTTTTACTGGAACCAACTCGATATTTTCGCGGTCAAGCCCGTCAACGGTAACACTAAGTACCCGCAAATTAGAAGCATTACTTTTAGGAGCCCGTTTCCATTTTTCATTTATCTCATCATTAGCAAGCTCATCCATTGAAAGGTCATAAAACTCTGCTATTTTTTTAGTAACTCATATTTTGGCTCTGCCCGATCTTCTTCATACGCCCCTACAGAAGCACGTTTTATCTCCATTATGTCAGCAAACTGCTGTTGTGTAAGCCTTTTCGTTTTTCTTAAAAACTTAAGATTGGAAGCTATGTTTGGCATATTTTTTTAATTTTAATTTTTAATATCTAAAAATATTAGTATTATTGTGCCAATAAAATTAGTAAAAATTATACAAATAACCAAATTTATTAGCTCAAAACATGAAATCACACACATTATACATCATTACGGACAGCAATAGACAGTTCTTAAATGTAGATATCACATCAGACTTTAACCGGGCAATGAACGAAATAAAAAGCAGCTGCAACATTTTCTTTCCCAATGGCCCACACTTAACTCGTGTCGTTTATATGGAAAAATTTGATTGTCAGGAACACGCTGAAAAAAGACAATTTGAATTAAATCACTTTACACGGATGCAGAAGGAGAAGCTCATCAGAAAACAAAATGCGAATTGGAACAACCTATGTCCAACTAATATGGATACTTCCAAAAAAAATCGGTTGTTTATACTTCATAAACAACCGATTTAAAATTTTTAAGAGAACGTATTAATCACCAAAACCTAGTGAATCACGCGGTCTTATTGCCGCTGCATCATTATGGGTAGATAAGACATCAGAAGCATCATCATCTCCAGAAGTTGATAACCCTTCTTCTTGAGTTGTACCACCATTTTGCACATCTTCCAGACCATCAATTAACATCTCATCATCTACAGCGGTTGAATCTGAGACAACCTCTTCACGAGGCGGACGAGGAGTTTCACACTTATACTTCTTTGTAATTTCCACAGTTGGAGCAGGAAACTTACCCTGCGTATAGCCTAACTGCTTATCCTTATAAACAGATTCCATAAATAAACCAAAAATTGGTAGCGCGGTTTTAGAGCCCTCACCGGTCTGCGAATTTTTAAAATGGATATTTCGATCGTCACAACCGACCCACACCGCAGTTACCAGATCTTTGGTAACACCCATGTACCACCCATCTACATACTCCGAAGAAGTACCCGTTTTTCCACCAATCTCATTTTCCTTATCAAAAAGATCATACTCCCATAATGCCTGTGAAGTTCCTCCCGGCTCTTCCATTCCTCCACGAAGCATATAGGTCATCAACCATGCATCTTGTTTATCAACTACCTGCTTACGTTCAGGTTTAAAAGTTGCAATCACTTTTCCGTCATAATCTTCTATTCGAGAAACAAGAATAGGTGTTACACGTTCACCGTGATTCATCATTGTAGCATAACCATTTACCATTTCAAAAACTGAAACATCATTTGGTCCCAAACCGATCGACGCCACAGGACTCAATTTACTTTCAATTCCAACTCGATGTGCAGCTTCAACAATTTTATCAGCCCCTACTTTCTCTGTCAGTTGAACTGTAATCGAATTTACCGAACGCGCCATGGCCCAACGCAATGACATATCCCGATAGCTAAAATTCCAGTCAGCATTTTTAGGCTCCCAGACTTCAATTGAATCTCCTTTATCAATCTTGATGGTTACGGGCTTATCTTGAATCTGATCACAAGGTGTCATACCGGATTCCAATGCTGCTAAATAAACAAAAGGTTTGAATGTAGAACCTGCCTGTCTTTTAGATTGATTAACATGATCATATTTAAAAAACTGATGATCGATACCTCCTACCCACACTTTAATTTCAGCAGAATATGGATCCATACTCATCACACCCGTATTTAACATAGTTACATAGTATTTGATCGAATCAACAGTGGACATCTCTACTTTTTCACGCATCCGCTCTCCTTTCCAAGAAAATACTTCCATTTCTTTTTTACGGTTCAAGTAGAAATCAATACTGTCAGTACGTTGATCATATTTTTTTACCAAAAATTTATAATAGTCTGTCTTTTTAACCAAGTTTTCAATAAATCCAGGAATTACCTTACCAGACAAATCACGCCACGGCTCTTCACTACCCCATGCATTCTTCAATCTCCGTTGCAATACCTGCATCTGCTTCGCAACAGCTTCCTCGGCATGTTTTTGAAGCTTTGAATTGATTGTAGTATAAATCTTTAGACCATCCTTATAGATATCCATATCATTTTCATCAGCCCACTTCTCCAGCCAACGCTCTACCGCTGCCCGTAAATAAGAATCTTCACCCGCATGTATATCTTTGTTCTCCGTACGTAATACCAATGGCTCCTTTGACAACTGATCAACCTGAGTTTGATCAATATACTTTGCCTTCTCCATTTGAGTTAAAACGACATTTCGGCGCTCACGCGATTTGTCTAGATTACGCATAGGATTATAAATTGTTGTTCCCTTCAGCATACCCACTAATACCGCAGCTTCATTGATGCTAAGTTCACTTGCATTTTTACTAAAATAACGTCGTGCAGCCGTTTGGATACCATATGAATTATTACTGAATGAAACGGTATTTAAATACATCGTTATAATTTCATTTTTTTCATATCGTGACTCCAATTTATAAGCGGTCATCCATTCCTTAAACTTGGTTACAATTAAACCAACACCAGGTATTTTACCAAGAAGACCACCCGATTTATTATAGCGTGTACGATATAAGTTTTTTGCCAATTGTTGCGTAATTGTACTAGCCCCTCTTCTATCTCCAGATAAAGTAGAAACAATACCAGATCCGAGACCTAAAAAATCAACTCCGCTATGTTTATAAAAGCGAACATCCTCTGTAGCCACCAGCGCATTGATCACATTTTTAGATATGCTGTCAAAAGCCACTGGATTACGGTCTTCATCAAAATAACGACCTATCAAAACACTATCTGCAGTATACAATTCGGTCGAGATATTAACACTGGGCATCGTAATATCCTTTTTTGTAGGCGAGTAGCCAAATAGCCCCAAAAAGTTAAGCTGTATAGCACAAACAAGGACGATTAAAAATATATAGCAATTGCTATATAGCGTATATATTTATTCTTAATACGTTTAAACATATGGTAAAGGTCTAAAAATGTTTTGTGAAAACAAGCAAAAAAAATAGCTTTTACATGTCATAAAGAAGAATTAACGAAATTTAACATTTCATTATTCCAATTCTGATAATTAGGAGTATAAGATTATAGATAGCTACAAAAATTATACCCAAATACCTTTTCCATGTATTTTTGTTTCTTAAATCAATATAATTTATATAAATTTATATTCGAATTAGTCATAGAAAAACATGTTAAAGCAAACCTTACAACAAAAGTTATTACAAAAACTATCTCCACAGCAGATTCAGTTTATTAAACTTTTACAGGTTCCTACAGTCTCTTTGGACGCACGCATTAAAGAAGAATTAGAGGAGAATCCAGCACTTGAGGACGGCAGTTTAGCAAACATGGCCGAACCGAACGAAGAATACCCAGATCGCGATCCAGATGAGAGTTTTGATAGTGAAGAAAGCTTCGACAGCGATGAGTTCAACGTAGATGAATATATCCAGGAAGATGATTATACTGATTACTCCAACAACTATAATTATACTGACGAAGATGATGATAAAAAAGAGATTCCCATTGCTGTACAAGATTCATTTTTTGAGAAATTACAACAACAGCTCGATTTACTAGCCTTAGATGACCGTGATTTCTTAATCGGTCAGCAAATTATTGGAAGTTTAGATGATGACGGATACTTACGTCGTCCCATATTAAGTCTCATTGATGACCTTGCGTTTTCTCAAAATGTTATCGCTACTGAAAGCGAAGTATTAGAAATGTTAAAGGTTATTCAAGATTTTGAACCGGCAGGTATCGGAGCTCGTGATTTACAGGAATGCTTGCTGATACAATTACAAAAGAAAGATCAAAATAATCCAACCATCATTCAGGCAACTAAAGTTGTAAAAAATTATTTGGATGAATTTACCAAGAAGCATTATGATAAACTTGAAAAATCGCTAGGGTTAACCTCAGATGATCTTAAAAATATTGTAAATGAAATTCTAAAGTTAAATCCAAAACCAGGTGATTCAGGAGCTGTTGCAGGTAAACAGTTACATGTCATTCCCGATTTTCACATCATTAACAACGATGGAGTACTTCATCTAACATTAAACGGACGAAATGCACCAGAACTACGTGTGAGTCGTTCTTACCAGAACATGTTCGAACATTATGAGAAATCCGATCAAAAGGATAAAAAAATGAAAGAAGCTGTTCAGTTTGTAAAACAGAAACTCGATTCTGCGAAATGGTTTATTGATGCGATAAAACAAAGACAGCAGACATTGCTAAAAACAATGAATGCCATCATGGAGTATCAGTATGACTACTTTTTAACAGGTGATGATGTTAAGCTTAGACCGATGATATTAAAAGATATTGCCGATCGCATAGGTATGGATATCTCGACTGTATCCCGTGTTGCCAACTCAAAATATGTACAAACAGAATTTGGGACATTTCTTCTTAAATCATTTTTCTCCGAAGCTATTCAAACAGAATCTGGAGAAGAAGTATCCAATAAAGAAGTTAAAAAGATCTTAGAAGAATGCATCGCAAATGAAGATAAACGCAAACCTCTTGCTGATGAAAAGCTGACCGAAATCTTAAAAGATAAAGGTTACAATATCGCTAGACGTACCGTTGCAAAATATCGCGAAGCACTCAATATACCTGTTGCACGTTTACGTAAAGAATTATAATAAGTAAAAGGCCACCTATAAAGTGGCCTTTTACTTATCATTTCATCTCATTTTTCTCCTCTATTCAATTAGATTATTATCTTTGTGTTTGAAAATAAAAAAACAGTAGCAAATCACTTTGTTTTATACTTAGTTTCTTGTCAAGAATAGAATCACTGACATTGGATTTAGCTAAAATGACTGTCGCACACATATAATATATAAAGTTCTATCCGTAAGAATCATGATTAATCCGTATCTTTTATAGATAGATGCTAAAAATATTATTTTATTAATACGCTATTTTTTACAAGCAAATTAAACTGTTATAATTTAAGTACACACAACCCTTACTATAATATTTTTTTAAAAGACGAATGAGAGCAACAAAAATTGTTACCCTTACAGCCTTACTAGCGACCTTAGCCTGTGCCACAAAAGCGCAAGAACGAGATGATAGAGCTACTATCTTAAATTTCAAAGGAATTCAATTCCATAGCAAAGATTCCCTTTTCTACACAAACTTCAGATTTAGAATGCAAAACCGTGCCGGTTTCACAGAAAAATTAGACGGAGAAAAGAACGGCGAATGGGATGCGCGTGTACGTAGACTTAGAATGCGGGTCGATGGTTACATCTACACGCCTAAGATTAGCTACTCATTACAATTAGCTTTTACAAGAAGTGATCAAGATTTCGATGAAACTGGTATTCCAAATATTGTACGTGATGCCGTTGTATTCTATAACTTTACTGACGATTTCTACATCAGTTTCGGTCAAAACAAATTACCAGGAAATAGGCAACGCGTCAATTCATCTGGACAGCTCCAGTTTGCAGATCGTTCCCTAGTGAATACCAGGTTTACTTTAGATCGTGATTTCGGTATGAGTGCCAATCTGAGTAAAAAAATTGGCGAAGTACCTATTAATGCAAAAGTTGCTATATCAACAGGTGAAGGCAGAGCTGCAAGCGGAACAGATGGAGGCTTATCTTACACAGGTAGGGTAGAATTTTTACCATTCGGCAATTTTGAAAATGGAGGCGATTATTCCGAAGGAGACATAGAGCGTGAAGAAACACCAAAACTATCTATTGGTGGAGGTTACAGCTTTAACGACAGAACAACCCGTATAGGTGGTCAAACAGGTAAATATGTTGAAAATCCTTTTACTTTAAAGACCAGCTTTATAGATGCAATTTTTAAATATCAGGGTTTTGCTTATCAAGCCGAGTATATGCGTCGTGATGTCGACAATCCAATGAATATTGATTTACAGGGAAATACCGCCTATGCTTATAAAGGTTTTGGAGTTAATCAACAGATGTCTTACCTGATGAATCATGGATACGAGGTCGTAAGCCGCTATACCTTTGTCCAACCTCACAAAGATATTCGGGCATATGAAAAACAAACAGAAATTATTGAAGCTGGTATTAACAAATATATGAAAGCACATCGCTTAAAATTCAATTTGAGTGGTAATTATACTTTTAAAGATGGTCAATTTGACAATGCCGATCAAAAGAACTCCTGGGGGTTTCTATTTCAGGTTGAGTTAGGAATTTAAAGATAAAAAAGGTTCAGTTTTAAACAGCTGAACCTTTTTTATCTTTTATTATTCTTCATCCAACTCTTCGAATTTTTGTAAATCAGATTCAGCGCCTACTTTATCACCTAAAGATTCCCGTATTGCAGCACGATACTGATAAAGATCTGAATAGTAAGGATTCAAGTCTATAGCACGATTATAATCCAACAAAGCCTCTTCCTGCTTTCCTATACGTTCGAACATATCTGCGCGAAGTACATACGGATAAAAGTCATCCTTCATTAAGGCGATCAATTTAGAATAATCGACGATAGCATCTTCAAATTTCCCTAATCTTTCAAAAAGCGAAGCCCGCTCCTCATATATGGCCGTATGTTCAGGATTTAGAGAGGCTGCTTTTCTATAATCCTCAAGTGCGGCGTCATGTTCGTGTAGACATTCCAATAACTTTGCTCGTAAAATATAAGCAGAAACACAATTTTCATCAATTGATAAAGCTTGATTACAATCCTCAAGGGCTTCTATATACAACGTTAATTTGCTGTAGATTGCCGCACGGTAAACATACCATTCTGCTTGATTATCCGCCATATTGATTCCTTGAGAATATAAACGAATAGCTTTTTGATAATCATAAATGTGTACATACTCCAAAGCGAGCTTCGTTAAGACATCTAATCGTTCTGGATCTTGTTCCCAAGTGCTTTCCAATTCCTGAAGTTCCAGCTGATCCATTTTAAGGGTTTCTAAATAGGAAAGATGCTCATGCCACTCTAGCAGACTGTGATAATTGAAATCGAGACGTTTTGCGACTTGATAATCATAAAAAGCTCCCTCATCATCATCTAAACATCGATTCAGTACACAGCGACAGGCATAAAAATAAGGTTCTTTGGGGAAATCAGTAATCGCATTTGAATAAATCTGAATAGACTTATCAAAATCTCCTTTCATAAAATAGCATAATGCCAAATAACTATATCCTAATGCTGTTACCTGGACTTTTTGAGCTTCATAAAGATATTTTGTTGCATCATCATGACCGGCTTGCATACTTAGCATACCTTTTAACAAAAGTGACGCAACAGGTTCCAATCCCTTAGCAACGTCCAATTCACTCAAAATATCTCGATACTCTTCTTTTATGTTAATATTAAAATTTAAAAGCTCCCGGATCGGTAAATATGCAAAACTAGCGAGTAAAGTAGTAGTCCCTCCCTTTACACTAAAATCTACTCTAATTCGCTCCTCACTAAATAATTTTCGAAGTATATGTTGAATCTGTTGCATATACAAAGGTACAAGGATGTATAGCAAAACAGAAATATATTTCGCTATTCCATTTATTCTGCAAATGAAAAACAAATATTCCTACAAAACGAAAAGGCTTAAACTATCAGTAGTTTAAGCCAGTTCTATTTTCATAGGGTAGTTTTAGACTAATTCGTCACTATATACATAGCGAATCTCCTCTCTGAGATTATAGCGTGAAGACATTACTTCACCATATGCACCAGCGGTACGTATAGCAACAAGATCTCCTCTTTTCGACAATGGCAATGTGACCTCTTTTCCAAAGCAATCGGAGCTTTCGCAGATAGGTCCTACAACATCATAATTGATAAGTTCTGTTGCATTTGCATCTCCAAGCTTTTCTATTTTATGAAAAGCCTGATATAATGCAGGTCGCATCAATTCAGTCATACCTGCATCTAATATTAAAAAGTTCTTCTTAACACCATTCTTTACATAAAGTACTTTACTGATTAAAGAACCACATTGCGCAACTAATGCACGCCCTAACTCAAAATGGACTTCCTGTTGTGGAGTTCTTTCTAAGAATTTATCAAAAATATCAAAATATGCTTCAAAATCAGGAATTGCATTCGTATCTGGGTTATGATAATCCACTCCCAGTCCACCTCCAACATTTAAAACTTTGATGATGACACCACGTTCTTCAAACCAATTTTTCCATTCATTCACTTTCACACATAGGCTCTTGAATACATTCATATCTGTTATTTGAGAACCGATATGAAAATGTAAACCAATAAGTTCGATATTCTCACACTTCCGTATCACAGCTGCAGCTCTTTCAAGTTCCGCATTTGTAACACCAAATTTATTCTCATCTAATCCCGTTGTGATATAATGATGGGTATGTGCATCTACATTAGGATTAATACGTAATGCTACTTTAGCTTTTCTTCCCTGAACAGCAGCCAACTCATTGATCACCTCCAATTCCTGAATAGACTCGACATTGAAAGCAAAAATATCGTGCGCTAAAGCAAGATTAATTTCCTTATCAGACTTACCTACACCAGCAAAAGTGATCATTTTTGCATCAAACCCCGCATTAATAGCCTGTTGCACCTCATTTCCACTTACACAATCTGCTCCAAAACCTTTACTTTGGATCATTTCAAGCAAACGGCTGTTGAAATTTGATTTCAAAGCAAAATGCACATGGAATCCACGCTTACTGGAAGCGGCATAAGCCGCATCCAACGTTTCTTCCAAAACGTTCAGGTCGTAGTAATAAAAAGGAGTTTCCTTTCCTACGAACTGACTCTCTATATTTTCGTTTTTCATTTTGGTTATTTCAATTAAAATAAACGGTTGTGTAACGAGCGTAATGCTTCCACTTTATGATCCGTGTCCAACAGAACTGATACATTATAATCCGAACCTCCATATGAAATCATTCGGACCGGTAAGTGTTTTACAGCATCCAATACTCGGGCCGCATACCCATGTGTATTCAAGTCAAAATCCCCTACCACACACACGATGGTTTGATGTTCATCCACCGACACAGTCCCAAAATCTTCGACTTCTTTAATAATATCCTGTAGATTTTTAGTATCGTCTATCGTTACAGAAACAGCAACCTCCGATGTTGTAATCATATCAATTGGTGTCTTATAACGTTCAAATATTTCAAATACACGACGTAAAAACCATAAGCCAAAAGCATACGTGAAGAATGAATATGAATAGCTGTGATTCCATCTTTAGCGGCTATTGCACGAATACTACCCTTTTGACCACCTTCTTTACTAATAAGCGTACCTTTAGCCTGAGGATCCATCGTATTCAACAAGCGAACGGGTACATTATATTTTTGAGCAGGAAATACCGATTGCGGATGTAAAATTTTTGCACCGAAATAAGCTAATTCTGCCGCTTCGTCAAAACTCAAATGCGCAATTGGGGTTGTATTTTTTACGATTCTCGGATCATTATTATGCATTCCATCGATATCGGTCCAGATCTGAACCTCTTCAGCTCCAATCGCAGCACCGATTAATGATGCAGTATAATCCGATCCTCCACGACGTAGATTATCTACCTCACCAAAAGAATTACGGCAAATAAAGCCCTGCGTTATAAACAGCGTATTATCAGGATAATTATCAAGCAAAGGAGTCAATTTCTCTGTTATATAGTCTACCACAGGCTCATTATCCTCGTCAATCTTCATAAAATCTAATGCCGGTAATAATACGGATGGAACATTTATTTCTGTTAGATGAAAATGGAATAAAGCAGTTGACATCAATTCCCCCTGTGCTAGAATGATCTTATCTTCTACAGGAGTAAAAATCTCATGTGCAAAACTTTCAATAAAATTAAAATGCGAATCGATTAAGCTCTTGCCGTTTTTATATCCAGCTTCAGTTTTGAACAATTCCTTAATGAGGTCTTCGTACTTGTCTTTATGCTTCTTTATTAATTCCTTCGCCAAGTTCTTATCATCTGCAAGATATGCTTGACCAATTTCTACTAAAGCATTTGTTGTCCCAGACACAGCTGACAACACCACAACTTGACGCTCAGAAGGGTTTACAATATCTAACAACCCTTTGATGCGCTCTGCACTACCGACAGATGTACCACCAAATTTTAAAATTTTCATACTGAATTACATTATATTTAAATTTTGCCGTGAATATAGGCAATTACTTAGTTTTTTGCAAAAAATGCGGCACAAATACATAATGTTTTTGTGCCGCATCATTTTATTATGCGGAAGATTACTTCTTAAGATTCTCGATAATCAATTGTGCCAATTCAACACCGATACGTTCTTGCGCTTCATTTGTTGCGGCACCAATATGTGGTGTCAAAGAAATTTTTGGATGTTTCAAAATCTCCAATCTCGGAGTAGGCTCATTGTCAAAGACATCTAATCCCGCAAAAGCTACCTTACCAGAATCCAAGGCTTCAATTAAAGCAAGTTCATCAATTACACCACCACGGGCAGCATTAACTAAACCAACTTGATCTTTCAACAATGCAAATTCAGCTTTACCTATTGCTGGCTTATCTAAGAAAGGAACATGTAAAGTAATAAAGTCAGAAGTTTTCAATAAATCTTCCATTGATACTTGATCTACTGGTAATTCCACCTCAAATCCTTGAGTCAGGGATAAAGTTAAAGTTTTAGGCCCATCAGCTAGATCATAATACACAATATCCATCCCAAGACCTAATCCAATCTTCGCTGTCTCACGTCCAATACGTCCAAAACCAACCACACCCAATGTTTTCCCTCTCAGTTCAGTTCCGCCTGCATACGCTTTTTTCAAAGCACCAAACTTACTCTCCCCAGATAAAGGCATTTGACGGTTTGAATCATAAAGGAAACGTACTCCATTTAATAAATGAGCAAATACCAATTCTGCAACTGATAAGGAAGAAGCAGCTGGTGTATTCAACACCGCTATTCCTTTGGAGCGTGCGTAGTCGACATCAATATTATCCATGCCGACGCCACCACGTCCGATCACTTTTAGGTTTGGACAAACATCAATTAAGGCCTGTCTAACTTTCGTTGCACTACGTACCGTAATGGCATCGTAAGCTTGTAATTTTTCCGCTAATTCTTCCTGCGGAATATGATTTGTATCTACTTCAAATCCGGCATCCTCCAAAAGTTGTTTTCCAGCTGGATCGATACCATCATTTGCTAATATTCTCATGATATAATTTCGATTTTATTTTTTCAATTCTTCAAACTCTTTCATTGCATCTACCATAGCATTGATGCTTGTTATCGACAATGCATTATAGATTGATGCTCTAAAACCACCAACTGAACGATGACCTTTAATACCGATCAGTTCACGTTCTTTAGCTAAAGCCAAGAACTCAGCCTCTAATTCTGCAGAATCCATGACAAAAGTAACATTCATACGAGAACGATCTTCTACGGCAGCAGTTCCTTTGAAGAATGGGTTACGATCAATTTCATCATACAACGTACGTGCCTTAATAATATTCTCTTGTTCAATAACCGCTACACCACCTTTTGCTTTCAACCAGCGTAGGTTAAGAAGAGATACAAAGATGGAGAAAACAGGCGGCGTATTGTACATTGAATCTGCCGAAATATGTGCAGTGTAATCCAAAATAGATGGAATAACACGTCCCGTTTTACCTAAAATCTCATCTTTAACGATTACTAAAGTAGCGCCTGCAGGACCCATATTTTTTGTGCTCCCGCATAGATAAGATCAAAATCACTCACATTAATCTCACGGCTCAAAATATCCGAAGACATATCAACGACAATTGGAGCACTTGATGCTGGAACATCAAATACTTCAGTTCCGTAAATTGTATTATTTGACGTATAATGAAAATAAGCTGCATCAGCAGGAACAGTATATTGCTTTGGAATATAGGTGTAATTTTTATCGCTCGATGATGCAACTACCTCTACATTTCCAATCTTCTTTGCTTCTTTAATTGCTTTTGAAGCCCATACACCCGTATCCAAGTAAGCTGCTTTACCATTTTCAGGCAACAAGTTTAACGCTACCATTGCAAATTGTAAACTTGCACCTCCCTGTAGGAACAAAATAGAATATCCTTGCGGCACATTTAACAATTCGCGAACCAATTTAGTTGCTTCATCCAAAACTGCTTCGAATTCTTTGGATCGATGCGAAATTTCTAAGATGGATAAACCAGTATTATTAAAATCAATTACAGCTTGTGAAGCTTCTTGAAAAACTTCCTTTGGCAGAATGCAAGGACCTGCTCCAAAATTATGTTTCATCGATATATAGTTTGTTTTTTTTATACTTTTCTACGGTTCGACTAAGCAATCGTTTGCTTTCCGAAGATCAAAGGTACAAGTTTTCTTACTTAAATTTCAACAAAAAATCAATATTAATGAAATTTAGAAAAAAGTAACACCGAAATGATAAAAAGATAACATAAAATACTTGAAAAAACATTAAAAATGATATTATGTCTAACCTATAATAAGATCACTTTCCACGCTTGCTCAACCTCTCCTCTTTTTAATAACATCTGTGCATAAAGCTGTAAATGTATCAAACGACTATTTTCATCACCAATAAATGCATTAAGGAGATCGAAAATCTCTGGTTCGTCACGGATAGTATCAATCTCAATATCATCTGGTAATTGTTCAACACGAAGTAACTGCTGTAATTCTTCCTCTGTAAATACAGAAGAAACTTTAACAAACGGTGGTAAATCTGAAAATTGCATATAAAAAAAGCTGACCTTTAAATAAAATTCAAAGGTCAGCTTTATCTAGCATATTCAAAATAGCTATTATAACTTTTCGATCATACGATCCGCAAATTCACTTGTTTTCACGAGCGTTGCATCTTCCATTAAATTATAAAAATCAACTGTTACAGTTTTGGCTTTAATTGTTTCGCTCAATGCTTTAACTATAGCATCCGCCACTTCTTGCCATCCCATATATTCGAACATCATCACACCACTTAAAATTACCGAAGAAGGATTCATTGTATCGGTATTTGCAAAACGGGGTGCGGTTCCATGCGTCGCCTCAAAAACAGCATGCCCAGTATTATAATTGATATTTGCCCCAGGAGCAATACCAATACCCCCAACAATAGCAGCAAGGGCATCTGAAATATAATCGCCATTCAAATTCAATGTAGCAATGACAGAATAATCACGCGGATTTAGTAAAATCTGTTGCAAAAAATTATCTGCAATGACATCTTTGATCAACAGTTTACCAGCAGCCAGAGCTTCCTGTTGCTCAGCATTAGCTGCAGCATCCCCTTTCTCCGCTTTAGTCCGTTCCCATTGACCCCAGGTATATGTTTCCTTAGCAAATTCTGTCTCGGCTAATTCATAACCCCAATTTTTAAAAGCCCCCTCTGTAAACTTCATAATATTGCCTTTATGAACCAAAGTCACGGAAGGTAATTTATGCGCTAAAGCATGCTCAATAGCTGCACGTACAAGCCGTTTAGAACCTCTTTCCGAAACCAATTTAATTCCCACCCCCGTATCATTCGAAAAATTATAATCGACATGAAGTTGAGTACGAAGAAAATCTTGAATTTTAGTCGCATCTGCTGTACCCGACGCAAATTCAATACCGGCATAAATATCTTCCGTGTTTTCACGAAAAATAACCATATTAACATATTCCGGATGCTTAACAGGTGATGGAACACCCTCATACCACTTTGTAGGACGTTGGCAAACAAACAAGTCTAATTCCTTACGCAAGGCCACATTTAGAGAACGGATACCACCCCCTATCGGCGTTGTTAACGGTCCTTTAATACCAACTAGATATTCTTTCAGAACATCAAGTGTCTCTTCTGGCAACCATGCTCCAGTTTCATCAAATGCCTTCTCTCCAGCCAGTACCTCTTTCCATTCAATTTTCCTTTTACCACCATACGCAACTTCTACCGCACGATCAAAAACCCGAACCGAAGCACGCCAAATGTCAGGGCCTATACCGTCGCCAATAATAAATGGAATGATAGGCTGATCAGGCACCTGTAGCGGTCCATCCAGTGACTTTGTTATTTTACTTGCCATAGTTCAGTTTATTTATCTTTATTGAACATGTTTCCAATTTCTTTACTAATCTTTCTGAAGATCGGAGCCGCTTGCACATCTTCATATTCATCAATATGTTGATTGTCCACCCGACTCGGAAATACAAGGACCACATTTTCATTCTGATGAATACGTTCCAATTTCTTTGCCAAACCGTCTAAAGAATCACGGTAAGATACCTCACCATAACGCGATGAAACATAAAATAAAAATGCATTATCCTCTCTAAATGACTTTAACCCCTGCATATGATCCCAATCATCATAGATCTTAAAATTAACAGGAACTGAATTTTTAATTTCTTCCAGAAATATTTTAGTGGCCTCTTCAGTACGTTTATCACACACAAAAGTGACCGAAATTGTAAGCTCCTGTCCTAATTTAAGAACTTTCTCTACCCAATATTCGAATCCGAATTCGGATTGGGCCAAAGGTGGTACGAATACAATAATTTTATTATGTGTAATAAAAGGCTTCTTAAATTGGCACATCATAACATTTGCAGAAGTACGGTTTAAAATACTTTCAGACTTCTCACCAACAATTTTATCTACAAAATTACTTGCACTTGGCCATCCTAATAGAATACAGTCAGCCATCACCTCTTTTGCACTACGGCTAATTCCACTAGGAATATTATAATCAATCGTAGTAGCAATACTTACTTCGGTTTCACTACCAGAGGCATATTTTACAATATTATCCAAATTTTTACGCGCTATTGCCATATTCTTTTCCGCTTGCTCATTATCTTTAACGACGGAAACAATACTTATTGGATAATGTGATTTTTTGCTTCGCATCAATGTAGCAAAATCCAAAAGCGGTTTCATGTTCTCCATATTTGCTAATGGTATCAGAATATGTTCATCATGTTCCTTCACAATATTGATATGGCTTTCGTCCTGATCTCCATCCATTACTATTTTTTTCGATGCCCCTTCTGTCACAATAGTTGCAACAATACAGGTTACCAAAATCAATAAGATTGTACCATTCAACACATTTTCATCGATAATCTCATTTTTATACCCGACCATGATCACAGCAAGAGTTGCTGCGGCGTGTGAACTACTCAAACCAAAAATAACATTTCGCTGTCCTGAGCTATACTTAAAAACCAATTGGGTCATCCATGCGGCTCCCCATTTACCCAAGATGCAACAACTGTTAGTGTTGCCGCAACAATTAAAGCCTCCGGTCCGCGTAGCAGCACACTGACATCCACGATCATACCTACGCTTATTAAGAAAAACGGAATAAAGATCGCGTTTCCAATAAACTCAATACGATTCATCAGGGCGGACGAATGCGGAATTAACTTATTCAACGCTAATCCTGCAACGAAAGCACCAATAATTGGTTCAAGCCCCGCGATTTCAGACAAGAATGCGGCAAAGAAAACAATTGATAAAATAAAAATATAATGCGAAGTTTTTTCACTTTCAATACGTTCGAAAAACCATTTCGCAATGCGAGGAATGACACCAAACATGATAAAAAGGAAAATTGCGAAAGATACACCTAAAGTAACCCAAAATTCCTGTCCGATATTCCCTTGAGAAGCTCCGGTGATTACTGCCAAAATAATCAGAACAGCAGTGTCCGTTAATATAGTTCCACCTATAGTAATAGCTACAGCTTCATTTTTAGAAATACCATAACTATTTACAATCGGATAAGAAACCAATGTATGAGTAGCAAACATACTGGAAATCAAAATGCTGGCTAAAATACCATAATCCAAAAGATAAAAACAGACCGGGAAACCGATAGCAATAGGAATAATAAACGTGAAAAAACCGAACCATAAACTCTTATGCTTGGTTTTTTTAAACTCATTCATATCCAGTTCCAGACCAGCTATAAACATAATATAAAGCAAACCTATCGTAGAGAAAAGGTCCACTGCAGAGTTTTTCTCCAACCAGTTCAGTCCATGCGGACCAATGACAACACCAGAAATAATCAAACCTATAATGCCCGGAACTTTAATTGAACGTAATAAAATGGGCGATAATAAAATGATAAATAAGACGAGCGCGAAAATGAGTACTGGACTTTTTAAAGGTGCTTCGAAAGCATGCGATAAGTGATCTAATACGTTTCTATTCATAAATATATAAGCTAAATCTAGTATACATTTGAGTAAGATTTCTGGCAGAAATCCCCTTATCAAACTTCTAAAAGTAAAATATTTATTTCGGAACTACAATTAAAGCACTTATTTATTTGAAAGAAATCGCGCGAATTGGGCTGATTTTAGTGATCAATAGAGAAGGGATAAACAAAGCTAACATTCCAATAATTAGTAGCGAAACATTGATTAAAATGATATCCGTCCAAAACAACTTGACAGCTACATAAGAGATGTAATAAGTTTGCTCATCTAATTTGAAAAAATGAGTATAATCTTGAAAGAAATATAAACCCAATCCTATAAAGTTACCCAACAATAAACCTAAACCAATTAAATAGAGCGCATTATACATAAAAACACGACGAACTCCATTATTATGAAAACCAAGTGCTTTTAAAATACCGATCATTGAGGTACGCTCTAAAATAGTAATCAGCAAAGCCGAGACCATATTGATGATAGCAACTAAAGTCACTAATATAAAAATAATAGTAGTATTCATGTCTAGAAGATCTAGCCATTGAAAGATATCTGGCACCTGTTCACGGATGCTTATAGCATGCATATCCATTGGGACCAGATCATCAAGCTCATCAGTTGTTTGTTGTAGCTTTGAAAAATCTTGAATACGAACCTCATACCCCCCCACAGCTGTACTATCTAAATTATTAAGTTTACGAATTAAATCTAAAGACCCTATTACATAAACCTTATCCAATTCTTCAGAACCTGAGTTATAAATTCCTTTAATCTCAAATTTTCGCTTACGAATAGGCTGTTGAACGAAATACATAATAAAATCATCACCAACCTTTAGCATCAACCTATTGGCAAGATACTTAGATATCAAAATTTGTTCTCCAGCTCCATCTTTTTGTTTTAGATTTAAAGTATCACCCTCGACCAATATCTTTTTTAAATAATTTTGATCATAGCTGATATCAACACCCTTTAATAAAACTCCCTCCACCTCATCGTTAACATTGATAATCCCAGGTTTTGTAGCAAAAGAATTTACACTAACTACATTTGGATGATTTTTAACCGAATCCCACTGAATAGAATCTAAAGCAATGGGTGAGTTTTCAAAGGAATTGTTCAGATCGTATCGCAAGACCATGATATCACCAAAAAAACCACGCTGTTTAGCTGTAATTTCCGATTTGAATCCTCGCAATACACCAACAGAGAGAATAATTGCAGCAATTGCCAGAGCTATTGCTCCTATAGTAATGCGCACAATCAATTTGGAAAAAGTTCTTTTTCCTAAAAAAGTGATTCTCTTGGCTAAAAAGTATGGAAAATTCAAGCTTTTAAATTATTTATGTAACTTCGCAAAGTTAAAAAAAAATGTGAAGCAGCCTATTTTATTCCTGTTGTTTCCATCATCTCAGTATTAAAACAACAAAAACATAGTCTATTATGCGCATCATATTCATGGGAACCCCGGACTTTGCCGTCGCTTCATTAGATGCACTTGTGCAATCTGATGAAATATTGTAGCTGTCATAACAGCACCTGACAAACCAGCAGGTCGAGGACAAAAACTTCATCAATCTGCAGTTAAAGTATATGCTGAAGCTCATAATATACCCGTATTACAACCTGTCAAATTAAAGGATGCTGATTTTCTAGAAGAATTGCGATCTTACCAAGCAGATTTACAAGTAGTCGTAGCATTCCGAATGCTACCAGAAGCTGTCTGGAAAATGCCTCCTTACGGCACGATCAATGTCCATGCATCGTTATTACCTCAGTATCGTGGCGCGGCACCAATTAACCATGCGATCATCAACGGGGAAGAAGTTACTGGAGTATCCACATTTTTATTGCAACATGAAATTGATACAGGAAGTATTTTACTATCTAAAGAAGTTACAATTGCACCAGATGACAATGCCGGAATTTTGCATGATAAACTGATGCATACAGGAGCTGAAATACTGCTCAAAACTATAGCAGGTTTAAAAAATAATACACTTACACCAAAAGCACAGAGCAACTTATTAGCGGAAAGTGAATTAAAACATGCGCCTAAAATATTTAAAGAAAACTGCCAAATTGACTGGAAAAAAGATGTCGACAGCATTTATAACTTGATTCGTGGCCTAAGCCCCTATCCAGCAGCCTTTACCAGCCTAGATAATAAAGTATTAAAACTATATGCAGTATCCAAAGAATATGCAACCCCAGATATTGCACAGGGAGATTATAAAACGGATGGAAAAACTTATCTTAAATTTGCAGGCAATAACGGCTATATCAGCGTAAAGCAATTACAGATTGAAGGTAAGAAAAAATGGAAATCATTGACTTCTTAAGAGGGTACCGCTTTTAGTCGCTTTGCTCCTCCTCTTTCGTTACCTCAGCCGTATCCGCGACATATTCCATGATATCTGCTGGCTGGCAATGCAATGCATGACAGATAGAAGCCAAAGTATCCAAACGCAATGCTTTGGCTTTTTGATTTTTAATAATCGAAAGGTTTGACAGTGTGATGCCTACCCTAGCACTAAGCTCATTCAATGACATTTTGCGATCGCGCATTACTTTGTCTAAATGTATAATAATTGGCATAATCAAAATTATATGTTTATTGAAAAACATGTATTTCATAAAAAAGTTTTGGTCATCGAAAATTTAATTTCTTGTAGAATCAAATGTATCATTTTTTTTAGAAATTTAGTTTTTCAATACTATTCTTAGTCGCAATTCCGTTACACAAGCAAAGCGCATTCATTACCAAATGATTACATATTTATTTAGAAGTTCAAACACTATTATGACCGAATTCAGTCATTTTGGAATAATTTTTGTTGCGTTATAAAGTAAATAAAATTCCTCATAATCAACAAGATATAATCACATATCAACAACAAATATTAAAATAATTCGTTTTTATTTTGTATTTTTGCAAACATTTCAGAGAAGAAAGGTATTAATATAATTAATGAGACAGCTCAAAATTACACAATCGATTACCAATCGTGAGTCACAGTCGTTAGACAAGTACTTACACGAAATTGGTAAAGTAGACTTAATTACAGCAGAAGAAGAAGTTGAATTAGCACAACGTATTCGCGAAGGTGACCAAGTTGCCTTGGAGAAATTGACTAAAACCAACTTGCGTTTCGTCGTATCTGTAGCAAAACAATATCAGAATCAAGGATTAACCTTAGGTGATTTAATCAACGAAGGTAACTTGGGCTTAATAAAAGCAGCTAAGCGTTTTGACGAAACAAAAGGTTTTAAATTTATCTCGTATGCGGTATGGTGGATTCGTCAATCAATCCTTCAAGCTATTGCAGAGCAATCTCGTATTGTGCGTTTACCTTTGAACCAGGTCGGTTCATTAAGTAAAATTAGTAAAGCATTCTCTAAATTAGAACAAGAGTATGAACGCGAGCCTTCACCAGAAGAATTAGCAGACATCCTTGAAACAACAGTCGATAAAGTTTCGGATACATTAAGTAACTCTGGAAGACATGTCTCTATGGACGCACCATTCGTGCAAGGGGAAGAAAATACCCTATTAGACGTATTAGAGAATCATGATCCAGATACAGATAGTTCCCTTATCGATGAATCTTTATCTGAGGAAATCAGACGTTCACTGTCAACGCTGACAGAGCGTGAAAGAGAAATAATTGTATTATTTTTCGGACTTGGATCAAACCACCAGTTATCCTTAGAAGAAATCGGTGAAAAATTCAATCTTACCCGCGAACGTGTCCGCCAGATCAAAGACAAAGCTTTACAACGCTTACGTCATACATCTCGTAGCAAGATCTTAAAATCTTATTTAGGTTAATAGTATTAACAGTATTTCTTAGATGCGCAGCCAAAAACTGCGCATTTTTTGTTCTATTAGACTAACACAGTCATTGCTATTCACTGTAAACGTACTGAACACCATTATTTAATTATATCCTATTTACTTATTTCTTTGACCAGGTGCAAATGGTTTCGCAGATTTTGCTCCAACAGCTTTCTTGGCTTGTCCAGGAGGTACTTTACCGCTATTTCCAGCGGTTCTTGTCGTGTAACAAGAAGTCAAAAATACCATACAAATAAGGGGCAATACTAAACAAATCTTTCTCATAATAATTACGTTTTATTATAAAAGACTAATAACGTGCCAAATATACTTTTGCAGACATCCCAGCCCATAGAACACGATATAGTAATTTAAAAAATTATCCGATTAAAGATAATTCTCCCAACTTTTTAAATTGATCGATATGATCAAATTCATATTGCATTATTTTACTTGCTATTATTTATAAATTCTTTAAGAAATAGATAGCATATATAACTGAAATCAGGGATTTTGAAAATTATAAATTAGCACGATCTTTATAAAATATAAAACAGACAATTTTAACAATAAAAGCAAATATGCAACAAGCAGTTATCCTTTTTATAGTATCTATTTTTTTATACAGTTGTTCAAAGGAAACTACCGCATCTAAGATAATAACCATTAAAAAAGATTGGTCTGTATTAGACCTTGAATTTGAGAAATCCACAATTGAAGATTTTATTGTATTTGCATCATCAAAAACATAGAATTTGAAAGAGATTCTTTATTCTCTTATAGTGAATACGATAGTATAGAATTTTCTAAAGATGACGATTATGAACAGAAAATTTGTTTTACAAATGAACAGCTTGGTTTAAAATTTATTTTCTCTCAACAAAATGAAGGTGAGGATAAGCAGAACGCTAATCATACTTTCGAAAAATATGAAATTTCAAATTTTTCAAAAGTTAAATTTGCAAATGGCCTATTACCAAAATTTCCATCAAAGGAACGTGATCGAATTTTCGTCAAAGATTCTTTATTAAACAGCATAGATTTGTATGAAGCCTACAGCAAGAATAATTACATTACTGCTGGAGTACAAAAAATAAATGACTCTATTTCTGAACTAAAAATAATTATTGGATCACAAAAAATAAATTAAACGAATAAAAACAGGAAAGAATCAAACCTAATTTTGTTCTTTAAAACCATTCATAAAGTTGCTATTTTCTTTATTTATAATTTCATCATCAAGAGCAGTAATCGTATGTATTGGAAAAGAAATAAAAACAATCGTCCCAACATTACTGATGTTTTCAAAATAAATTTTACCTCCTACCCGTTGCAGAAGATCCTTACATAATGAAACCCCAAGTCCTGCCCCTGTACCATTAACAGCTTTTCTATGATCCCAACTGTTTCTATTATTAAGCTTTTCAACAGTCGATTCTGGCATATTTATTCCTTCATTTTCTATATATAACAACAATTCATCTCCTTTGATCTCCGAAACCCCTAAAGTAATTTTACCGGCATATTTACAAAACTTGACGGCATTACTAACAATGTTCCTAATGACAAAAGAAAATATATCCCTGCTCATATACAAATAAACATCTTTAGGAAGACTCTCTTCTAAAGAAATATTATTTGACATTAAATCTTTTTGAAATAACAACAAGACATGCTGAATCTGTTGAGAAATATTAAACGTTTCCTTGTTTTCTAAGTTATCACGGAGCTGAGATTCTGCCCATAAAAGCACCTCATCCAACATATTTTGTGAATGAGAGAGTTCTGATCCTAATTGCATTAAAACTTGTTCCATATCAAGTTTTGACATAAGCGATAAGTCAACGGCATTCAACAACATACTCATTGAAATAAAAGGAGTTCTTAAATCGTGTGAAGCAATTGACAATACCTTGATCTTAAAAAGTTCGGAAGCCTTCAATTCTTCATTATACTTTTTAATTTGATCAGCCTGCTCTTCAAGTGCTATATTAGTACCTAAAAGTTTGACTTTTTCCCGCTTTAAAATGCGATTTTTCCGAATCAATTCATAGAGTAAAAATCCGATAATAATTTTACTCACAATAATCCCGGTTATCAGAATTGTAATAATTGTTTGACTTTCCATAATTTCTCATACCCTAATATCTTTCATGATCAAATAATTGATCAATAAAAACACCATTACATGAAGCACTTTTACAAAAGATAGATGTTTTGTGGTTTTTTAAAAAAATCTAAAAATACCTAACAAGTAAATATAAGTATTTTTGAGTTCCAAGTATGTTTCAATATCTATAACAATTTCTTAAATAGCATGAATTCAATAAAAAATACGAAAGGTCTTCTGTATTTATACAGAAGACCTTTGAGATCGTACATTAATAAATTCGAGTTCTCGACAGTAATTACTTTTTTTAAAGTACTATAATGAATATTTATTTTTACTATCGCCAAGCATATGATAAGACTTCATATTATTCTAGAGTAGGATTAAAAGTTCCACCCCAATCTTTATTCTGTGATATTTTAGGATTTTTATCAATCACAGATTGAGCTAATGGAAAAAAGTAATAAGTATCGGGTACAAGATTTACTTTATTTCCCGTATTTGGAACTTGTAAAACACTGTATTTAAACTGATTTTCCTTAAGCTGATAAGTTTTGGCAAGATTTGCGGCCTCATCCAAATCCATTTCAGCTCCATTACTAAGAATAGCAATAGCCTCTACACCATATTTGGTCGTATTATTAAGTATATTCAATTTTCGAGTTCTTCTCAGATCCCAGAAACGATGTCCTTCAAAACAAAACTCAATATTCCGTTCTGCCAAAATTGCATCTCTCATCTGAGTACGGTCAATAGCGGTAATACCGTAATTTCCGTCACTTCCTGCTTCAATACCTGCACGCATCCTGATCTGTTTTAGAATTGTTAATGCGGTATTAAAATCCCCGGTTTCGTTTGCAGTTTCAGCATAGTTGATCATAACCTCCGCAAATCTCATCAGTACAAAATCCACATCATATTGAGTTTCTACTTCTGTTTGCTTCAGCGATAACTTTGAATTTTTAAGTATAAAAAATCCACTATATCGATTCAGATTTTCTGATGGTGTTTTAGCCTTAGGATTAATACCAAAGTTATCCAGATCTGCGGCTATACCCACAGAGGTATATTGACGTTTCCCTGATTTCCCAGAAACTTCGTAAATCTTGCCATTCCATACAATAGATTTGTCGAACCGAGGATCTCTATTTTCCCAATAAGATTGTAAAAACTGCTCATTCGTTTTAAAATACTTACCTGTCGGATCTGAGAAAACCTTACCATCTTTCATGGGAAATGACTTGACAAAATCCCATGTTGGAACTGCACCTGCTGCGCCTCTACTTTCAGAACCCGGGCGCACTCCATTATCCCAACTCGCCACTTTATTCGGATACGAATTGATTACAGCAAAAACCACTTCAGATCCCTTCTCCTGCAAAGCAATGTTAGCATAGTCTGGAGTCAAATTATATCCATCAGCCTTTAACTTATCATAGGCAGCTTTATTTGCAGCATGCGCTTCTGCCCAATACACATTATTATAAGGGTTAGTTGGATTAAATTGAGGGGAAGCCTTGTACAATAAAACCTTAGCTTTAAAAGATAGTGCAAAATTCCCATCGATTCTACCATAATCTCCTGAACTTTTGGCAATCATAGGCGGCAATAAGGCAATTGCCTGATCTAGATCTTTTATCATTAAATCAAAACATTCCTTCGTTGTGTTACGAGGTGTTTCTAAATCATCTTTCTCCAAATCCTGCGGTACAGTAATATAGGGTACACCACCATGATATCGAACCATATTAAAATACATATATGCTCTCATAAATAAAGCTTGCCCAAGAACAGCATTTTTTACATCTGCATTTAATCCTGCACTTTCGGTTACTTTTTGAATTGCAGTATTAATTCTACGGATAGTTGTATAATCCCAAGATTTATAAGCGGCATTGTTAACAGTGATAGCATCCAAAGGAAAAGATATGCCCATTAACTGCTCTGAATTGGCATCCGCTGAAGCATTCCAATTTCCAAACATGGGATAAAGATTCGTTATATAGGCATTCACAAGATTCGGATCGTTCCATACCTTGCTTTCGTCAAGTGAATTAAGATCTTCAATATCTAACACATTTTTACAAGAGGCTACTGTAACTAAAAGTGCTATTAGGGTATAAAATATCGTTTTCATAGTTTTTTCAATTAAAATTTAACATCCAAACCCAAGGTAAATGTTTTCATAACAGGATAGGAATCATACATTTTCTGTTCCGGATCATGAAACTCGGTCATAGGAGAAAGCACAAATAAGTTTGTTCCATTAAAGAATACATTCACACTGTTTATTTTCATCGACTTTGTAATTGACTGCGGTAAACTATAGGATATATTTAAATCTCTTAGGCGCAAATATGCACCATTACGAATCCAAAAACTCGAAGCACCTGTTCCCGACTCCTGCCAGTTGGAACCTACTACTCTCGGATAATCTGCCTGTGGATTATCTGCTGTCCAAACATCGCCTGCCCAGATAGGATAATACGGTCGAAAAGTACCGCCATGCTGACGAATTCCCCCACCTTCCAAATTACTTATAACACGATCATATGCCAGTACTCCCTGCAATAAAGCTGAAACAGAAAAACCTTTCCAGTTTGCATTTAGCCCAAAACCGTAATTGATGCGTGGAGTATTATTTTCGGAAAGCAACGTCAGATCATTATCATCGATCTTACCATCTGGGCTTTCAGAATAATTAGCTCCACGAATATCTTTGTACAAAATCATACCTAAGTATGGATCACGACCATATGTTTTAAACCCACTGCTCTTCAGTGCATCTAATTGCTCCTGTGTTCTAACAAGATCCACAGCTTCAAAGCCGATGATTCGATTTTCAGGTCTTCCTATTCGAGATTCGAAATTGCGCGTTCCCCCCACAGCAAATGCAGGCTCTTCATCATAGACATCCCAACGATCTTTTGCATACCCCATATTAGCTGTGATTCCATAACCTACTTCACCCACACGATCATTCCAATTAACAGATACCTCTCCACCTTTATAACTTCGAGCAGCATAGTTTTCCGGAGCCAATGACCGTCCATAATTATCAGGAATTTTCAAAGTACGCCGTCCTAAAATATCTGTTTCCTTACGATTAAACACATCTATTGAGCCACTTAGTTTATTATTTACAAAACCAAAATCCAAACCGATATTAACACTTTTGGATGTCGTCCAAGTCAGGTTCTGTGTAGGTGTATCACCATAGGCAATACCATTATAGTAACGATCACCAAACATGTAGCCACCCGCAGGCCTATATTTTTCCTGATACAAAAATTGCCCGATCCTTTGCGCATTAACATCAAGATCATTCCCTGTTGTTCCATATGAAGCTCTTAACTTTAGATCACTCACCGTATTTTTAATATCTAAGAAAAACTGTTCTTCCGACACACGCCAAGCAGCTGACATGGATGGAAAAAATCCCCACCGTTTATCGCCGGGGAATAAGGGCGAACCATCATATCTAAATGAAAATTCAGCGATATATTTATCTGCGTAGTTATAATTTGCACGTCCGATAAATCCCCTTCTAGAATTAATAGTTTCATACGCATCAGTAGCTCTAAAATTACGATCTGTCGGGTAAATAAACATTTGATCAATACTAACAATTGGATTTTCAGCACGGGATGTTACATAGGTTCCACCAGCTTTAAATTGTTCATAGACCAACAACGCATCAATGGCATGTTTATTAAATTTACGGTTATAATTCAAAAACCAGTTGACCTGATATTCCCAATCCCGCTGAGGAGAATAATCCATAAAAGGCTGTGCCTGACTAAAAGTAAAAATATTCACTTTGTCTTCGGAAGGTGGTGCAGGTATAAACCTATTTCCATCCGGATTCAGAGAAGTAAATGTATAGTTCTTTTGGAAGGTCATAAATCTTTTACGCATATAATCTTCAGCGAGATAGCTACCTACAACTTTGTAGACAAGCCCTCTATGAGTTTATCCAACTTATAATTCAACGTCATGATTGGGTTTACCTGACGAACTTACGATCGATATATCGATTCCCAACTACTTGGTCAATCACATTCCAGGCTTGCCAGCTCCCCATGGGTGTCTGAACAGGATATGCTGTTGGAGAATTACTTGGAGATCCATCTGCGTTTAAATAAAACGGATACATTTTAGGCCAATTGAATGTTACGCGATAAAAATCTGACACATCAAAATCATCATCATTAGCGGAAGTACTAAATGGCCAATAAAAACGTTTGGAATTGATTTGATTGGCCGAGATATTAACATCAATCGTAAAATCATCCGTAATCTTGGCACTGACATTACTCCTTAAATTGAATTTTTCATGATCCAATGATTTGTAAGATCCATTTTCTTTACGATAACTGACTAAATTATAATAGGTAATTCGGTCTCCACCACCCGACACTGAGATCGATTGTCGGTGACTAAAAGGGTTTCTCCAGATATTATCATTAACACTATAGTCCTTATCCTTGAAATAATCAAACTCAGCCTGTCCATTAGGTGCTACCCATGGTTCTGTTCTAGAGCCATTTTCCCAAAGAAATTGAGATACCCGATTTTGATAAGTCAGTTCATCAGCCGCAGTCGTAATATCTGCTAAAAGCGTTTGAGTAGGAGCACCAAAACTATAATTACTTTGCACATTAAATACAGGCTCCTGAGCTGATCCCTTTTTAGTTGTGACAACCACAACACCGTTACCCGCTCTTGTCCCGTAGACCGCAGCTGTTGCGGCATCTTTCAAAAAACTCATCTGATCCACTTCATTGGCTTCCAAAGCATCGAATGCCGCTTTATCCCGTACAATTCCGTCAATCACATACAAAGGTTCGGCAAAACTACCACGAATGCGTAGACTTGAGGAAGCTCCCGCCATACCCGAAGTATTCGTAACATTTATACCTGCGGCACGTCCAGCTAAGGCATTAGAAAGGTTAGAAGGCGAAATATTCTTTAATTGTTCGGCATTGACCGAAGCCACTGAACCTGTAATATTTGCTTTTTTTTGCTTTCCATAACCAACTACTACAACCTCTTCTAAACTTTCCTGTTCTTGCTCTAGAGCAACAGTAATAGCAACTTTATCTTTTGAATCAATATTATAGTTACTAAGTACTTTGGTCTTGAAACCTACAAAACTGATTTTAATTTCGTATCCCTGCCCCTCTGGAATACGGTCAAACGAAAAAGTTCCTGCTGCATTCGTCGTATTCATCTGTTTATACTTCGTAGACAGATTTTCAATACTTACAGTAGCGCCACTGATGGGATTATTACTTCCATCCCTGACAACTCCACTTACAGAAGCTGTTGACTGCCCGTACCCCACATGAAATCCCATACTCAGTAATCCCAACATTCCGAGTCGAAGGGGCCAGTTAGTACGTGGACTTTTAAATCGAAGTAGCAGCACAGTTTGAAACTGATGCTTTTTAGATAAAAAGTTGCTCATAATTTGTTTGGTTTAATTGTTTATTATTGTGGATTGTTGTAGTTTATACCGGCATGATGTAAGTAGTTAATTTCTCTGATAATTTCTTCAAAGACATTCGTTTTATTCGTAAAAGTTCCGCTGTAAAATTTATTACTGATCAATGATTTATCGTATTGCAACTTGATGTCATAGTTTTGCATCAGAATTGTCAAAACATCCTCTAGGGCTATATTTTTAAACTGGATGATCTGGTTATTTTGAAGAAAATGACCACCTCGATCTGTTCCTATTGTATGAGTCTTTATCTCTTCGACAACCTTTAATTCACGATGATCCAAGGTAATCTCTTCGTGTGGCAAAAAGGTCCGCACTAATTCTTTCCCTCTCTGATGATCCACAGCTTTCACCTCTATTTTACCTTCCATCAATTTGATCTGCGTTTGAGTAGATCGCAATTCATCAACACTAAAAACCGTTCCTAAAGCTGTAGTGACTACACCGTTGGAATGTACACGAAATGGCTTGGATTTATCTTTGGCAACCTCAAATTTTGCTTTCCCCTTCAGGTACAGCACTCTCTCCTGCTGGGTACTAAAATCTTCAGCATATTTGATTTCAGACTGCGGATAAAGTGTAATAACAGATCCGTCACTAGCCGTTAATAACATATTGTCATTGCCTGAATTTATGTAATATAGATTACTTATCTCTTCAGTCTGATCCTTAATAGCAGCTATTTTCCTAACCTCTGGCGCAGGTTGATTTAAAAATGGATTTAAGCTCATATAAAACCCAAGAATAAAAACAATTACAGCAGCCGCAGCAGATACAATGCGAACTAATTTCCTGTTATATTTTAAAACATTTTGCTTTTTAGCAAAAGCGAATATTTTATCTTTGATTTCCTGCTGATTGGGATAATCTAAATTTTCGTCGGTAAGATCCCATTCTTCTTTAGACAATAGCTGATCAAGAGATTCTCCCAATGTGCTATGTAATCTTCCAGATAAGCAGCCTCTTCAGCCGAACATTGATTCTTTAGGTATCGATTGATAAGTTCTCTCGTAATCTTCATATAATAAGAATACGGTAGAAACGTCACTTACCCCCAAGCCGATTTTTAAAAAAATAGATGAACGATAAACACAAACATCTTTTTCAAAACTTTTAATGCCAAAGCGATATGATTTTCAACGGTTTTGGGTGTAATCGACAATCTTTCTGCGATCTCTTTATAAGTCAAATTTTCGAACCTGCTCATCATGAACACCTTTCTTCTAGATTCTGGCATTCTTGACACGATGTCCTCATACCGTTCATTCAGTTCCTTTAAGCGATATAACTCTGACGGTGTGGGAACTTGATCAGTTTCAACTTTTATATGCAATAGATCTTGCCTCTTCCTTTCTTCTTTCACAATATCCAAAAGTGTGGTACGAGCGATGCAAAATAGTTGAGCTTCTATTTCTACATGCACTTTCTTTTGAAAAATATTATTCCAAAGCTTGATAAATACACGTTGTACAGTTTCTTCGGCAATATAAGTGGAAGAAGTCTTGCTTAAAGCATATTGATAGACTTTTCGGTTCCATTTTTCATAAATATGCTCAAATTCTGCGGTAGAGATCAAGGTTTGGTTAGACATATCTTAGGTTAGTGCCGAAACTAAGATAGCTATTAATACCAATTATTCATAATTATGTTACAATTGATTAAAAACAAATAAAATCAAACACTAAACAGAGTTATAAGGGATAGTAAATTTTATTTAAACCATTATTTAAAGAATTTAAAACCATAAAACATCTAAATGAATCAATTTAATCGCCTTTTAGAATAAAATAAAGATCAATAATTGAATATATATGTATCCATAGAAAAAAATATTCAAATTACATTTTCAATAACAAAGAAACGTAAACATATACTTACGAATTTTTAAAAAGTATCGATTGAAAAGGAAATTGATGGTAGTAGTGACATTTAACTTAATGAAATCATTGTAGATACTGGCAAATTTACTTAAGTTTATATAAAATATATGTTATGAAAATAGCCTTCTTTTCAACCAAGCCATACGATCGAGAATTCTTCGAAAAAGAAAATGAAAAATATGGTTTTGAACTTCATTTTTTTGAAACACATCTAGGACCTCATATCGTAAATGCAATTGAAAATGAAGATGCAGTATGCGTTTTTGTAAATGACAAACTAAATAGAAATGTCATTGAAACTCTTGCAAAAAAAGGAGTTAAGTACATTGCTTTGAGATGCGCGGGATTCAATAATGTTGATTTACAAGCTGCTAAAGATTTTGATATTCAAGTTTGCCGTGTCCCTGCTTATTCACCAGAAGCTGTAGCAGAACACGCAATGGCTATGCTATTGACCTTAAACAGAAAAACTCATAAGGCTTATAATCGTGTGCGTGAACAAAACTTTGCATTAAACGGTTTATTGGGATTCAATCTCTACCAAAAGAAAATTGGTGTGGTTGGAACCGGTAAAATAGGAAAAGCATTTGTTAAAATAGCGCTGGGATTCGGAGCAGAGGTTATTGCGTATGATTTATACCCTGATGAAACGTTGATTAACCTAGGTGTAAAATATGTCGCATTGGAAACACTCTTTATGGAATCTGATATCATATCGCTGCACTGCCCTCTTACAGCAGACAACCATTATCTAATTAACAAAGAATCTATTGATAAAATGAAATATGGTGTCACAATAATCAATACTAGCAGAGGTAATCTGATTAATACCAATGATGCAATACAAGCATTAAAAACTAAAAAGATAGGCCTTCTTGGTATTGATGTATATGAGCAGGAAGAGAAACTTTTCTTTAAAGATTTATCGGCAACAATTATTGACGATGACACCATTCAGTTATTGTTGAGCTTCCCTAATGTTTTGGTTACTGCCCATCAGGCTTTTTTCACAGAGGAAGCATTAGAACAAATATCTCAAAGAACACTGAAAAGTATTGATGATTTGATAAAAAAAGGAACAACTGATCCAGAAGTATTACTATAATTGATTAGCTCCTGTAAAAAAATCCCAAGCCGCTTTAGCTATATCTGAAATAATACGTTCGTTCGTTTCCTGATTTTCTTTCGAATGGGTTACAAAGACACTGATCACAAAGTACTCACCGTTTGGAAGTAAAACAACTCCAACATCATTGAGTGCAGCCGTTATTCCAGTTTTCTTATTAGTTCCAGATGAGCCAGTCTTGTGTGCTACAACTGTTTGATCAGGAAGTTGTCCTTTCAATTGTTTAAGACCTGTATTAGTAGACTTCATAGTTGTCCACAAAAAATCATACATCGGCATCGAAAGCAAATTATTCTTATTCACATAATAGGTCTGTAAAATTCGATTCATTTCTTTGGGTGTTGACCAGTTCAAAAACTGTTTATCCCAATTACTTTGCATCGTCTTTTCATTAATTTTAATCGATATATCCTTAAATCCTTTTTTTGCGAAATAGCTTTCTACAACCTGAGGTCCGCCGAGAAGTTTTAAAAGAACATCACACCCTACATTGTCACTTAAAGTGATTGTATATTCCAGAATTTCCTTTATCGTAAGCGTTGTTCCGGTAGGATATTTTTCCCGAATTGGACTCCAAATTTCTGGTGTAAGATCACGCTTTGTAATTTCTATCTTTTGATCAAGTTTAAAATTACCCTTATCGATTTCTGTTAACATGACAATCGCCAATGGAAATTTAAAAACACTTTGCATAGGAAGTCGTCTATCGGCATTTACACCTAATGTATCACTATGATTAATGCCGTTTATTGCTACACCAACAACAGCATCTTTGTTCTGCATGATCTGCTGAATATTTTTTCTTAACCCCTCTATACTTTGTGCATGGGCAGTTATAGTAAATAGTAATGAAAAGAATGCAATTTGTAAGAGTTTTCCCATGAGATTTAAATCATTTATGTTCTGATATTTTAGGAAGAATAGATAACAGTTAACCTATCTATATATCCTCATTCATTTTGATTGCTTACTATTGATAATAGCAAGCAATCACAGTCGTCGACCAACTGTAAAGTTAAAATTATTTTTTATTAATCACTGTTAACATCAAGTCAGGTTATTAAAAATAAGCCGTCTACACGAATGCAAACGGCTTTACTTATTATATATTGAGTTAGCTTCAATAAAATAAAGAAACAATCATCATTTACAACAATCTAATATACAAATAATTAACAAACTCATCGCAAAATTTTCTCCATTTTTTTTCCTTTTGCTAATTCATCTATGATCTTATCGAGATATCTAGCTTTCTGTGTTAGAGGATTTATAATTTCCTCTACACGATAACCACAGATTACACCAGTAATAAGACTGGCATTAACGTTAAGATGTGCATTTTCAAAGAATGTTTCAAAATTTACTTTCTGATCAATTTGATCCTGCAATTGTTGTTCATCAAAACCGGTTAACCATTTTATAACCTGATGCAGCTCCTCTTTTGTCCTGCCTTTCTTTTCAACTTTTTCGAGATAATGAGGATAAACCGATGCAAATATCATTTTTGCTATTCGTTCATCATGTCCAGCGGTACTTTTCATACTATTATTTTATTTGACGATGCTATTCCAGATCCCCAATTGGTTCCCAGAGTTCAATGATATTACCTTCAGGATCCAATACATGAATAAATTTTCCATAATCATACTCCGAAATTTCATCTACGATAGTGACATTATCTTTTTTTAATTCCTCAACCAGCGCAACAAGGTTTTCGACACGGTAATTGATCATAAAGGGCTTTACAGAAGGATTAAAATATTCAGATTCATGAGGAAATGTACACCATGCTGTTGACCCCTTAACCGATGGATCATCAAGGTCGCGCCATTTAAAAGTTGCTCCATATTCACCAGCTTCCAAACCTAGATTTTTGGCATACCAGTCGTTCATCTTTTGAGGATCCTTGCATTTAAAAAACACACCTCCAAGCCCAGTTACTTTTTTCATATTTAGGATTTCAATTAGTGATAAAATGCTAGAAATTATCGCTCATTTTATTAGAATAAATATACAAAAAAATAGGTCCAATAATATGTTTCGTACTATTTCTTTACTCAGATTGATCTCCGTAATTTATTGCAAGTTGCATACTGCTAGCTCATATTCGTAATTATAAACATTTTTCCATTCTTAAAATATATCCAATAAGTTCTATACTTCAATTTTGAGCAATATCAAGATGAGAACCCAGAAGTTTTATTTAATGCTATCACCAACTATAACCACTTGTTGGAAGAGAATCATTTTTTTAAGAAAAATGAATTTTTACAAATTATGTTAACGCTACAAGAGAATAACTTCAACAATTTCAAACTAAATATTATAGGGAGGCTTCATATTTGCATGCTTCCTCTATCAATCGTTCTATATCGTTTCCACATATAAATGACTGTAAATGTTTAAATTTCACCTCATCCCAATCATAAATTTTTAAATCACGCAATGCAATAATCGTATCCGATTGAAACCTAAACTTAATATGCTTTGCCGGATTTCCAGCAACCACACTATAGGGCGCAACATCTTTTGTAACAACAGCTCCTGAAGCAATAATAGCACCCTCTCCAATCTGAATACCCGGAAGAATCATAGCACGCATCCCTATCCAAACACCATCACCAATTACAGTATCTCCTTTACTTTGATACGATTCTACGATAGATTCAACAAAAGGATATAAACTAAACCAATCAGAACGATGCGTATTATTTCCCCCCATCAATATTACAGCTTCAGCTGCAATACACACATACGAACCAATATATAACTGATCTATTACCCAGGCAGGTTCCCATTGATTTAGACTGTACACATCTCCATACAAATAACGAACTACACATTCTTCAAAATTTCCAGTCCAGGCGTTACTGTAATAACTTGTGTTGCCCTTAATATGAATATTGGGATTGGTATGAGTTTCGTGCAAATATTCAACACGGGACCAATGCTTAATCTGATCTTGTTTTGTACTCATTCTAGAATCTTTTTATGCAATTTATAAAATATTCTCAAATAGGGTACGATATGAATATGATATAGGAAGTAGTTCTCAAAAAAAGGAGTATCAATAATGATACTCCTTTTAAAGAAATATGTTAAATTTTATCCTGCTAAAGCTGCTTTGACAGCAGTAGTCAGCGAAGTTGTTGGACGACCGATCAAAGTAGATAACTGTTTTTCATCATCATACAAATCACCATTTGCAGCTCCTTTATCAAAACTTGCGATAGCAGTTGCTAATTCTTCAGGTAAACCTGCTTCTATTAAAGCTTTCGCATAATCGGACTCACTTAAATTTTTATATGGAATAACTTTTCCTGTTTGACTTGAAATCTCTTCAGCTAACTCCGCTAAGGTGTAAGCATAGTCACCTGCTAACTCGTATATCTTATTTTGTTGATCTGCACTGGTTAAAATAACCGCTGCCGCTTCAGCATAATCAGCTCTCGTTGCAGATGATATTTTCCCCTCTCCTGCACTACCAAATAATGCACCATTTGTAAGGCTGTAGGAACAGAAGCGGTATAATTTTCAGTATACCAACCATTGCGCAAAATAGTAAAAGGCACACCCGATGATTTTAGGATTTCCTCAGTTAGTAGATGTTCATTTGCCAACACCAATGAAGATTTATCAGCATGTAACAGGCTCGTATATACAATCCATTCTACTCCCGTCTCTTTGGCCGCCTTGATAACGTTTTCATGTTGCGCCTGACGTTGTCCAATTTCATTTCCTGATATCAATAATAAATGATTAATTCCTTTCAATGACTCGACCAAAGTATCCGGTTTATTATAATCAAATAAGCGTGCTTCGACACCTAAGTCACCAGCTTTTTGAGTGTCACGCGCTAATGCAACTAAATTGTTGCTTGCAGTCTTTTCTTTTAATTTTCCCACTACCAGACGTCCTAGATGTCCAGTAGCACCTGTAATTCCTATTTTCATAAATCCTATATTGTAATAAATTTTGTTACATTTAAAAGCAAAAAAAACTAACGAAATTTCTTCGCGAAATTTTCCAATGTCAGCCCTTTTAACGAATTAATCACCAATTGATCGGTATCAGAATAAAGCTGATCTAACTCCTTATTAATCTGTTTACCGACTGGACATTGCGGATTCGTATTTAAATTCTTTTTACCTAGCACTTCAGTATTCTTCACTGCCACATAGATATCTGCCAATGAAATTTGACTACTTGGCTTATTTAATCGAGAACCTCCCTCTTTGCCCTTACGTCCTATGACAAACCCTGCATCTTGCAATGCACTTAGTTCTTTCCGCACCATCGCAGCATTCGTGTTAATACTACCTGCAATCCAATCCGAGTTCACCCAATTTTCTCCACTATCAGCCAGCAATGTTAATATATGTATAGCTGTTGAAAATCTTGTATTATTCATATCATCAACAAAGTTAGGAATATTTTTTATATTGTAACAAATTTTATTACAATTGAATTTGAAATGACAATTCCCCGGAAAAAATCATAAAAATAGCATGAGCTCCACAACAAGACTTAGGTCTAGATTATCCTAATGAAATATTATTAGAGATAACCCGTTCTGCATTTTAAATAGTGCTAATTTTTAAATTATTGATATTACTCTTAAAACTCCCAATATTCTTTCGTAATTTGCGAATAGGTTGTTCATTCTAAATCGTTTTGTCGTAAAAGCAATTTACTGATTATCAGAGTAATGAATAACTTCTTTATAGCCCTAAATCATAATGCACAACGGGTTTCTTTAATTTATTAAATCTGTTTCAAAGGTCGTACCTCCAGTATACATTCACCCTGGAATAATGACACCTGATACCGCTCAAACCTTTATCTTACCCAAATGCATACTGTCTGTATTATTACCACCATAGCTCTCTACAAAAAAGATAAACACTTCATACGTCACTTCCTTTTTATGTTTCGGAATTTTAACATTTTGTTTGCCAGATATTAAGCTGTCTTTCGAGTCGTTCATCAAAAGTGGATATTCCCCCCCATTATCTTCTGCATCATACAGGATTAAAAAGGAATCGTAAGACCTGGTGTTAAACTTCTTCTCCAGATAAACATCATATTCCCAAGTAACCCGAATCACTTGATTTTCTTGATCGAAATCCATTGTATAGGAAGTGATGGGATTCGGGCTTCCTTTGGCAATCATAAATTTCTGCCAGTCAACTACAAAATCGTCTTCTTTCTGAATAACTGCTTCGTTCAAATTATAAGA
>NZ_ASZT02000018.1:0-58958 GCF_001006065.1 Sphingobacterium sp. IITKGP-BTPF85 | reverse complement strand
AAAATGGTTCGGGTTTAGAGTTGTTGAAGCACGGTAAGGGTTGATCCAGGCATGCAGTTCCATCCCTCTTTTATGGCATTCAGCGATAATGAAATCCAAAGGGTCATAAAAAGGTTCAGGAGGCTTTCCTTGTTTCCCCGTTAAATAACGGCTCCAGCCTTCTCTACCACGACCATAGAAAGCGTCTGCGGCGGGTCGAATCTGAAAAAGAATAGTATTCATACTCGACTTTTTGTGCTGGTCAAGTATTTGTATCAGCTCTTGTTTCTGTTTTTCAACATTAGTGCCAGTGGCGACTGTTGGCCAGTCAATATTACCTATAGTGGCAATCCAAACACCGCGAACTTCTCTTTTGGGGCTAGGTTGAGCGAATAAAAGTTGTGCTGTTGATGCTATTAAAAAAAATACTCCAAGTAAGTGCAGAACGTGTTTAATTCTCATTTGTTTAATGATAAGTTAACAAAGATAATTAAGCTTTATTGATAAAGTATTAAATCTTTGTAAGAACTTTGTGGTTGTTTTATATTCTGTAAATTGCAATGTTTTTGGACTGTCCTAAAACATTATTTTATAGCGCTTTATTAGTATAGCATGAGCAAAGAGCAAATTTCCGTTTTTGATATGTTTAAAATAGGTATTGGACCCTCCAGTTCACATACCTTAGGTCCCTGGCGTGCGGCGCAGCAGTTCACAAAGGTACTGCAGGATAAGGATGTACTTAATAACGTCGAATCTGTTAAGATATTATTATATGGATCTTTAGCCAAAACAGGTACTGGGCACGGAACTGATATTGCTGTGATGTTGGGTTTAAGCGGAGATGATCCTGTAACTTTTGATGTCAATCAAGTAACACCAAAAGTAGAACATATCAAATCTGTAAATCAGTTGCGTCTGGCTGGTACACATACCATTCCGTTTACATACAAAGAAGACTTGCTTTTTTTATATAGTGAAAGCTTACCCTTTCATCCCAATGCAGTTACTTTTCAGGCATTTTTGAATAATGGAAAGGCTCTTAGTGAAACCTATTATTCAATTGGTGGTGGATTTGTTGTTCAGGAAAATGATGAGAGCAGTTCTTCAACAGAGGTCGATCTACCTTTTCCGGTAGATACCGCACAGGATTTATTGCATTGGTGCCGCAAGACAGGTTTGAAAATCTCAGAGCTCGTTTTAGAAAATGAACATGCTTGGCGTGAAGAAGAAGAGACGCGCGCCGGCGTATTAAATATCTATAAAACCATATACGAATGTATATATCGTGGGTGCCATACAGCGGGAACACTACCAGGAGGACTTAATGTAGAAAGAAGAGCTGCAAAACTGAATCAGCGATTGCTTAAAAACCGAAGCTATCACGATTATGAAAGCTGGATCGCAGCAATAAAAGCAGGAGGAGAGAATTTTCAATATATCCTGGATTGGGTAAGTTGTTTTGCTTTAGCAGTAAATGAAGAAAATGCTTCATTTGGAAGAGTCGTTACCGCGCCAACAAATGGAGCGTCTGGTGTTATTCCTGCCGTATTGCAATATTTTATTACCTTCCATAATGGAGATTCAGAAGATAAAATTATTCAGTTTATTCTAACCGCTTCCGAAATCGGTTCCATATTTAAAAAAGGAGCAACTATTTCTGCCGCTATGGGCGGATGTCAGGCTGAGATTGGAGTATCATCAGCAATGGCAGCTGGAGCATTGACCGAATGTCTCGGCGGATCGCAAAGACAGGTTCTCATGGCCGCAGAAATCGCCATGGAACATCATTTGGGCCTAACATGTGATCCTATTGGAGGTTTAGTACAGATACCATGTATTGAGCGAAATACGATGGGAGCTATAAAGGCTATCACAGCTGCGCAGTTGGCCCTGCAATCCAACCCTGATAAAGCCAAAGTCAGTCTCGATACAGTTGTCAAGACCATGTGGCAGACCGCGTTAGATATGAACGTTAAATATAAAGAAACGGCAGATGGCGGTTTGGCTGTACAGATTCCGTTAAGTTTACCGGAATGTTAATGTTAAAGAACCCGTTGTCATAAAAATATTTATGTTGCATGAATGAGGTCTGATCATGCAATATAATGTCAATAAAGAATAAATGAAATACATATGAAGTATTGTGCTATTGCCTCAGGCAGTAATGGAAATTGTTATTATATCGCGAAAGGCGATACAGCTATTCTAGTAGATGCGGGTATTAATAATAAGCACATTCATCTCCGTATGCATAATCTAGGTATAATTCCAACTCAGATCAAAGCCGTTTTTATTACCCATGAACATACGGATCATATTCGGGGTTTATCTGTTTTTGTCAAAAAATATAATATACCGGTGTATATCACTCAGGGCAGTTACGATGGAACAAGATTGCATCTTCCTGGCCACTTGGTGCACATCATTACCCCAGATGCCGTTACCGAGATCGGAGAAATGAAGATTTATGGTATACCTAAGTATCACGATGCAAAAGAACCTTGCAGTTTTTTGATTTCCGATGGAACGCATAATATTGGCGTGTTGACCGATATAGGTCGTCCGTGTTCAAATGTGCAGCATGTCATCAAACATGCAGATGTACTATTGCTAGAATCCAATTTCGATGAAGAGATGCTTAGAAACGGGCGATATTCCTATTTTCTAAAAAATAGAATCAGCAGCGGGTGGGGGCATCTTTCCAATGCAGTTGCGTTAGAATTATTCAACAAATACCGAACAGCCCGTCTCAAACACTTAATTCTAACGCACCTTTCAGGCGAAAATAACACCGTAGAACTGGTTCACGAAACGTTTAGAACACATTGTGAAGACATTCTACTTTCCGTTGCCACACGCTATGAAGAAACAGAAATTTTTGATGTTTTAGACCTCCATAATATAGAAAGCAATCAGGTCATTAGTCAGTGCGGATAGGGAAAATCTTATCATTACATAATGTAACGATCTAAATCGTTAAAGTTATAAACTTTAACGGTTTTGTTTTTTATGTTAAAATCCTTAACGAGCTAAAATTCAAGAACATTTATTTGGTAAAATAATTTCATAAAGTTTTCATGTTTAGTATTTGTGAAAAATGGAATTTTTAAGCACTAAAATTTAGTTGCATAGTGTATTAATATATTGTTTCATAAAAAAACCGTTTAAATTATTACGAAACAACAAATGCCCATATACTCCTTGAAATGGGAAAAATTCAATGTAATTAATATGTTAAAAAATGTAAAAATTTCCCGATTTCAGGAAAAAAAATAGTACAAATTACGCATACGTTTGCGTGAAAATAGAACAATCGTTTGCGATGCAATCAAGTTAATTCTTTTGTTTAGAATGAAAATTAAGAAAATGTAAAATTTGAGTTACCATTTCAATTGCTGTAAATTAACCTAAAATTTACTAACCAAATCAATTGTTATGAAGAAAATTTTACCAATTTTTCTCTTCTTTTTGATGTCATGTAATTTATTGTTTGCACAGGTAACTAATATTACTGGAACAATAAAAGACGACAAAGGAAGAACATTACCTGGGATAACAGTATCCGAACGAGGTACCAAAAATCAAGCTTCAAGTGGAGGTGATGGAAACTTTACTATTAAAGTTAAAGGTATTCCTACTGCCTTAATTATTAGTGGTGTTGGGTATAAAAAACAAGAAATACCAGTGAATAAAGAGACGCATGTCACCATTAATCTTGAAGAATCTACTAATGATCTGAGTGAAGCTATTGTGACAGGTTATACTACAATTAGTCGACGAAAAACAACAGGATCTATTTCCAGTATTACAAGTAAAGAAATTGAAAACTTGCCTGCGGCTAGTATTGATGTTCTTTTACAAGGTAAATTGCCAGGAGTCAATGTCCAGAACTTTACAGGACAGCCAGGTGTTAAGACTTCTTTGGTAATTCGTGGAAACACAAACATTCCAAGATCAAGCGGTGACTTTGATGCAGATAATTTAAGTAGTAATCCTTTATATGTACTCGATGGTATACCAGTATCAGATGATGAGATTAAAAACTTTAATGTTACTGGAACAAATTATTTAGCGAGTTTAAATCCAAATGATATTGAATCTGTCGATGTATTAAAAGATGCATCTGCGGCAGCATTATATGGCGCTCGAGCAAATAATGGGGTTATCATTATTAAGACGAAAAGAGGGGTGCTTGGAAAGCCTAAATTGAGTTTAAATACCTACCAAGGTTATGTGACGAAACCAGGAAAGGTGGAAACATTGATTGGTGCCGCAGAGCGTAGAAAAAAGATGGAATTAATTTATAAATATGCGAATGATGCACAAGAGCAAAATATTCCTCAATTACTTACTGATAGTTTAAATCCTGCATTTAATAATAATAATGATTACCAAGATCTATTTTATCAATCAGGCTACGTTCAGAATTATGATTTAGCTGTATCCGGTGCTACTGAAAATGTAAATTATCGTATCAGTGGAGGTATGTACAACGAGAAAGGAATAGTTAAAAGTACAGGTTATAAACGGTATTCTTTTACCAGTAATGTAAATTTTAATATTACTCAGAATCTTGAGTTTCTAACTAATTTTAAAGCTTCTACAGGCAAAAGATTAGAAGGAAAGGGGACCACTGATTTCTTAAAACAAGGTAGATATAGAAGTGTATTCGGGATTAATCCAATCAGTATGCCAACTTCATTGTTAGGTATGAGCGATGATGATGTAAATAGTATCATTAATCCGTATGATTATCAGCGGAATGATAATGTGAACGTTGATCTAAGTGGAGTTGGAGAATTACGTTATACTTTCTTAAAAGACTTTCGTATCAGTACAAGAAGTATTATTAATTATTCAACAGCTAAAAATGACTTTGCTTCTCCGTCCATTATTAATACAGATGGTTTAGCATACGCAAAATCGACTTATACACAATATCGAAAATACTTATTGACCAATAATATATTGTGGACTAAGACTTTAAATGATAAACATAATATTACTGCAACTTTTGTGCAAGAATATGAGACTCGTAAAAATGAGGGCTTATATTTGCTAGGCAGAGATATTCCAAATGATAACATTCAAGTTATTAAAGGTGTTGCATCTCAAAATTTAAGTGGCTATTCCGATCAATCTACATATGCAAAGTTATCCTTTCTAGGAGCTGCTCACTACGATTATAAGGGCAAATACCTTTTTGATGCAGTTTATCGTGGAGATGCTTCTTCACGTTTCGGAAAGAATAATAAGTGGGGATATTTTCCATCGTTAGGAGCAGGATGGATCTTAACAGAAGAAGATTTCTTATCGCAGTCGGAATGGGTTAAAGAACTGAAACTACGTGGAAGTTGGGGTAGAACAGGTGATGAAAGTAGTATCGGTGATAATGATCGTTATAATGCTTATATCGCTGGTAATGGGAATTACCCAGGAAATTATGGTAGTACATATGGTGGTGGTACCGCAGTTATACCAAACTATGCCGGTATAACAAATGATGATATCACTTGGCAAAGAACGGAGACTTGGAATGCTGGTGTAGATGCATTGCTTTTCAATGGAAGACTGACGGTCAATGTAGATGCTTATGTGAGAACTACGACTGGACAAATGTTAAGTGTATGGATTCCAGAATATACTGGATATCTGAGTACATTTACAAATGCAGCCGGTGTGCGTAATTCAGGTCTTGAAATTAACCTAATGGGAAAAGTATTTGGTAGGGAAAAAGCTTTACAATGGACACCATCTATTAATTTTTCATTCAATAAAAATATAGTAACAGCTCTTCCAGATGGAAATCGTGACCTGTATTATGATCAAGCAGTTTATGTTGTTGGGAAACCATTAAATATGTTTTATGGTTATTTAGTAAATGGTGCAATTAGTACTTCCAATGATATTATTGTAAATCCATATACGGGTGCTGTGGGCGCTTCAAAATGGGGAACATTACAGCCGGGATATCCAAATTGGGTCGATGTAAATGGTGATTATAAAATATCAGATGCAATAGGTGAAAATGATATGACTTTTTTGGTGATCCTAACCCTAAAGTAACAGGTGGTTTTACCAATTATTTTAGTTATAAGGATTTCTCATTGCAAATTCTGACGACGTTTACTTTTGGAAGAGATATTATCAATAGTACTTTTGCGCAGCGTATGTCTAATGGGTTCTTCTATGGTAATCCTAAAGATCTTTCAAAAGCTTCAATTGGTAATTTAGATAATTATGATTTTTGGCAAAAAGAAGGTGACATAAGTCGTTATCCTGCCGCGAATCCATATATGGGATTATATGCCTGGAGAGCTGGTCAATCGATGTTCATGGAACCAGGATGGTATATCCGTATTAAGAACATCAATTTAGCGTACCGTTTTGATAAAACAAAACATGCTTGGATGAATCGTACAGGTATAAATTCATTCCGTATTTATGGTACTATGGACAATGTACATATGTTTCAAAATTTTCGGGGATTGATGCTGAACGTGTTGATGGGAGAGGATTTGACTATGGAGATGGTTATCCACTACCATCAAAATATACATTGGGTGTACAATTCGAATTTTAATAGATACTATTATGAAAATACAGTTTAAACAATATATAAAAATTGGGGTAGCGGCCTTGATTTTAATTGGTTTATTTGGAGCGAGTTCATGTAATAAAGACTTGGAAAATAAATTGATAAACGATACGTATTCAGATACGTATTGGCAAAATGAAAAAGATATCAATGGTGCCGTTTTAGGGACATATGGTTTATTCCGTAAGGCAATGACTACAAACCAATGTTTTTTTATTTGGGGAGATGCACCAATAGGAATATTAACAACGCTTGAAGGAACAAATCATTCAGGAGTATATACATCTGGTAATTTTGCACTTCCATATCGTGAAACAGGGGTTCATAATTGGACAAACTGGTATCGAGTGGTCGATTTATCCAATCTGATTATTAAGCGGGTACCAGAACTTGATGATAATAAATTTTCATCGGGAAATAAGAACTATCTTTTGGGGGAGGCATATTTCATGCGGGCGCTGGCTTATTTTTATATGTCTCGTGTCTGGGGCGATCTTCCATTGCAAACTACGCCAACTGAAACGGCTAATCAGGCTGTTTTGAAAGGAAGAACTCCTACAGATGAAATTCTTAAATTAATTGTCGAAGATGCACAAAAAGCATCATCATTATTAACTTGGGAGGGTGTTGAAGGCAACGGTAGACGTCGTGCTAATAAAGCGGCTGCATTAGCTTTACTAGCCCACACAACTGCTTGGCAAAATGACTATGCTAAAACTATTCTTTATACAGATTCAATAATTTCAAAAAAGGAAATCTTTTCATTGCAACCAAAAGGAAGTATTCGTAATGTTTTCAAAGATGCAAATGCAAAAGAGAATATTTTTGTATTTACAACTAAAGATAGTGAAAATGAATCATCACAATATGATGGTAATGTAAACATATTTTCTGCTGCAGTAGGATTCATAACTGTTTCGAATCAAATTTATGTCAACATGCCGTTTAATGTACCAAATTATTTTATTACAAATTCAAAACTTGATGAAATTTACGGAGATAACTCAGTTGAAGATTCGCGTAAATTAGAATTCTTTCGTAATATGACGAATACTGAAAACAACTCTTTAATGAAGTATTCAGATATTGTTTATAAAAATGCTGCCACCAATTCGGACCCTCGACTAGAAAGTAATTATGTGATATTCCGTTTGGCTGATATGATTTTATTAAAGGCTGAAGCACTAAACGCTCTAAATCGTGATGGAGATGCGTTGACAGCTGTAAACAGCATACGAACGAGAGCAGGTGCAAAAACGATGTTAAATAGTGGTGGAGCAAACCTTAAACGTGATATATTAAAAGAAAGACAAAGAGAATTAATTGGAGAAGGACATGCGTATTTTGATATAGTGAGAAACACATGGAAATCAGGAAATAATAATTTATTTGTTCAATTGACTTCTTGGAGTATGGATGCAGGAAGATTAGCTCAAAAAGGTTATTTATTTCCTATTCACAATACAATATTAAATACTAATCGTTTAATCACCCAGAACCCATATTGGATGGTAGATATTAATGAAGAAAATTATGAAAAAAATAATATTCCTAACAGCAGTAATTATTGGTTTTTTACGAGTTGTAAAAGATGACGTAATCGATGGTAGATTAAGTATTGGTTACGTTAATATGACTACTTATGATTTTTTGAAATCACATCCTCAACATTTGTTTGATACAACTTTGATGATTATAGATAAAGCTGGATTGAAGGATAAGGTCAATGCTGCAAAAACATTTTTTGTTCCTACGAATTATTCAATTCGTAATTTTCTGTTGTCGAAACAGCAAGAAATTCGCAAACAGAATGAAAAATTGAATTTCAATATTGATTCGTTATTTAAATACTACACACCTAAAATGTTGCAGGATTCAATGAGTGTTTATTTTTTCTCGGGTAGAATTACACGTGATGATCTGACCGAGGCCGGTACTATTTATCAGACGGAGGAACCATCTACTAAATTATTAGCAACTTTAGAACAATCAACAAGTAATGATTACTTGGTAGATGGTATTATTTCGCAAGGACCAAAATTTATTTATTTGACTAAGATTATTGGTGAACGTGATATTATGAAAAATGGTTCATTGAATGATCCCTCAGGTAATACAAAGTTAAATGATATCAGGGTCTTGTGCCAGACAACAGGACTTTTAACTAATACAGGAGTTATACATGTTCTGAATAACACACATATTTGGGCTTTTAGGAGATAATTTTAAATTGAATCAAAATGAAAATTAATTATAAAAAAATTATTATAGCCACTGCGGTTTTCTCTCTTTTTTACACAGGGTGTAAGAAAATAGAAGTCGGTTATTTGAGTGATAATATTCGTTATGGATCTAATCCTATAACGGTTGATCAGGGCACATTTTATATCGCAACTGGAATTATTCCTGATGCTTCCACTCCTCCATTTAAAATCACTTTATTGGATATTAGAAATAAAGAAACTGGAAAACGAGAAGAAGCTTTTTTTAAAGAGTCTGATGTTGTGGTCTGGAAGGAAAAATATGATCCCAAAACTGATACTACTCTGGAAATTATAAATAGTAAAAGAGCTATTGAAAAGAGATTACCTTTTACAGTTTTGGAAAAAAGTGGTCAATTCATGTTTACACAAGCAACAGATAAAGTTCCAGTCGGTGATTATGAAGTTGATTTACGTGTTGAAAATCCCAAAGGAACTAAAGATTATAAAGGGATAACGACTGTTCGACTTTCTCCTGTTAAGGAATATTCTTATGAAAATGCACCTTACTTTATTGCTGTTGAGGCTAATAGTGAAACAAGTATTCGTTATCCGTATGATGACCAATGGGTTGATCAAACTAAAGGTCAAACCACAAATACAACGTTAAAAATAACACGTGTTGCAGATGGACCAAATCAAATAGTACTAAAAGTTATTGACAAAAATGGAGCAGTGTTTCCAGGTAAAGCATTAGAGAGAAGACCTTCTGGAAATGATTTTCTTAAAACATTGTCAACATTTGCATATAAAACAACTGTTACTGATACTGCTGTCTTATATGATTATGCGCAGACAAGATTTCCAGATATTTACTGGGATACTCAATCAAACGGTCTTAACTGTTATTATAGAATATACTCGCAATGGATAAAATCCGTAGATTACGCTGATTCTAAAAATTGGAATCCACCATTTGGTCTAAATTATTTGACGCAGGAGGGACCAGTGAAATTAAATATTCGTTTCAATACAAAAATTAATAGACCTGGTAAGTATATTTATGAGCTTCATTTGAAAGCAACTAAAAATCCAAATGCAAAATAAGCTATAGAGTGATTTAACTATATTTTTCAATATAGTGCTCGGACTCGATTTTAATTGTCTTTTGTTAAGACTTTAAGAATTGATAGATTAATTAAGAAAACCTCGAACTTCAGTTTCGAGGTTTTCTGTTTTAAGGGAAAACTAATCTGATCATCTATTGTCTGGAATATTCAAATTAATTATTTACTCATACATGGTTGAAGCCGTAAAATTGTTGGATATATAAGTAAGTCTGCGCGCACGGATAGCACTTTTTATTTCATATTCAGTTCCGCTTTTTAAGCCATTTATCACATAATAAGTTTTCCTTGGTCCATTCAATGAGCCGGTTCCAGAAGAATGAAATTGTGGAGTTTGTAACCATTGATCTTGTGTGTTTTTCTCTCTGTATAGAAGAACTATGTATGTATTTAAACTTAAATCATTAGGAAACAATACTAAAATTTCATTATCTTTTTTATGTAAATCAGTATTATTAGGTCCAACATTAGTGATTATGTCAGGAAATTGTGGACTTGTTAGTGAAGATGGATACGTGCAATTATTATTTCCACTTCCTGAAGATATTGTGATGCTTTTTGTTAAAGAAATGTTTTTAATAATTCCATTTATTAAATAATCAAAAGTCGCCTTAATATTATATTGTTTTGAAGCAATACCTTGGAAATTTGCGGTTCCAGTACTACCAAAGATTGCAGAATTCTGATAGGTTCCGTCAACACCCAGGCATTCTATTGACCCATTGATTTGGGTTGCTCCGGAAACTCCTACTAAAGTGGCCTTTGTATTGATGATTGTTCCGCTGACAGTGACTTCTAAAGTTATAGATGGAGGACCATTAGCTAAGAGATTAATGTTTTGAGACTTTGTACTGCTAATTTTGTTTAGCTCATCTTTTGTGATTTCAGTTCCATTTTGTTTAGAACAGCTAAATAAAAGCACAACTAGAAACAAAGTAAGTTTGTAAATTGAATTTTTCATAATTTTTTAGGGATTAGTTATGTGAATTTATGTAAATATTTCTATTTATTATGTTGATATTTTTGATACTTTATAAGTGTTTTAATCAGTCAATACTGTAATAAATAATATCTAAATAAGTTAAGCGTCTTTTTTATACCTCAATTTTCTTCCATTCCAAAATAAATGAAATCACTATCTTTATATAGATTACACTTGTAACCCTATTATGATGAATGCTAAACAATTAATCAGTTTTATGATAGCCATTTGTATGATGCTTACGATTGGTAAAGCACAGACAAAATTAAACTATTGCAACGATCAGATACGAACCGGAGCAGAACAGACGGAAAAATACCTACCCTATTTAAAAGATAAACGAGTTGCCATCTTAGGCAATCTATCAACAGTAATAAAAGAACGTCATCTGGTCGATAGCCTCCTGCTCAGAGGAGTTAATATTGTCAAGATTTTTGGCCCAGAGCACGGCTTTAGAGGAAATGCAAGTAATGGAACCGAAGTATCGGACGAAAGAGATCCCACAACGCAGATACCCATAATTTCCCTGTACGGAAATAAGAAAAAACCAACAGCAAAGGATTTAGCAGATGTCGATATCTTTATTTTTGATGTGCAGGACATGGGCGTCCGTTTTTATACCAATATCAATACCTTACGGGATATAATGGAAGCGTGTGCCGAAAATGGTAAAGAGTTGCTTATCCTTGATAGACCAAATCCCAATGCATACCTCATTGATGGACCCATACTCGATATGAAACATAAATCAGGAATCGGTCAGTTCCCGGTACCCATTGCCCACGGTATGACTACGGCCGAATTTGCTCAGATGATCAACGGAGAGAAGTGGATGGCAACAGAGCGTAAATGCAAATTGAAAATCATTCCAATAGAAGGGTATAGCCACAGTATGCTATATAAATTACCTGTCAGCCCATCACCGAATCTCAATACTGAACAGAGTATAATTCTATACCCCAGCACCTGCCTCTTTGAAGGAACCAAATTGAATCACGGTCGTGGAACAGATTTTCCATTCACCATTGTTGGCAGTCCGATATATAAAGGAATCTTCACATTTTCCTTCACACCCGTTAGTAAAAAAGGAATGAGTGAAACACCACTGTTCATGAATGAAGTCTGTTACGGATTAGATTTACGAGATTATGATTTGCAAAGTCTCGTTGACAGCAAAGAGATCAATCTTTCATGGATAAAAGAAATGTACAATAAATCCCCGGAAAAAGATAAATTCTTTGACCAGAGCTATTCCAAGCAAATCGGTAGTATCGAAAAGCTGGCCGGAGTAGACCAATTTCGAAAGCAGATAGAGAACAATGTGAGCGATCAGGAAATCAGAGCAAGTTGGAAAGCAGGTTTAGAAAGCTATAAAAAGATGCGTCAGAAATATGTCCTTTATAAAGATTGATGTAATACAGGAAAAAATCACTTATTCTACAGGTGGCACATCATTTTCATTAAAACCAATTAAAACACGCCATTAATCGGCAGAGGTTTGAAGTTCCTTTGAGAATCATTCGAGACAAGTAGGAGACAAGTTCGGCGATGGTATGCCTTCTGTTCGGCGTTTGTTTGCCTCCTTGCCGAACCCCTCCCGAACAATAGGCGAAAGAGAGTCGAACCATTCCCGAAGGTGTTCCCTATGAATGTCAAGGCACTACCGACTCAATCCCGAGTAAAGTATGGACTTTCACGGACTTTTACGGACTTACATGGACTTTTACGCACTTAATGATTCATAAAGCTAATAATTGTATTTATCCAATAAATAAACTATTTTTAGTAAAACCAGTATAGCATAAATCATGTTCGATTTCGAAAAACCTAAGAATCCATATCGAAAAAAAGGAAAAGATTATAATTTGTCAGAGAACAGCAAATTAGCAGGAGCAGATTTCGCATACTCCAATACATTAGCCAGCAGGATTTATAGGCAGATGAAAATCATACAAGATGATTCCGCTAAGTATGAATCCTTCTTACGTCTCAAAAAGAAGCTTTACATGGTCATTCGAAATGATCGTCAACATGATCTAGGACAATTGAAATTAGGATACGGGAACATAAATCCGCTAAAGAACTTCCGTTTTTCACCAAAGACCAGTTGGCAAACTTTCTTTATGAATTATCCCACAACAAATTTTGACGCGGAGAAAGAAGAATTATGTATAAGTACTCCACCGATTTTAGCCCGTGAAGTAGATACACTTCCTGAAAGAGTAAGAAAAGTTATTCTGAAGATGCATATCATTAAAGTGTCCATAGATGATGAAAATACAGTTGATATAAGTTCAAGTAAAGAGTTGGTTATAGTTAAGGGTGATGATGTCGAATCACGATCGGTCATTTTTTCCATTAAAGATAAACCAATGTGCTATTATTATGTGTGGCCACCGTACGGATGTGGCTATTATCTACAGATCGTAAAGAGGAATTTCTGACCCTAAACACAAAATATATGACTGCAGAAATATTTGATGCCATATTGATTCGTAACGGTCAGATCTGCAAGTTTGAAGAGGAAACAAATAAAGAAAGCCGTCCTTCGGAATTTCCAGATTCAGATGAAGAACTAGATTGGGTGTAATAAGTTTTGAAATTTTAATAAAAGTAATATTTTGTGAGCTTGTGCTTCCGTAGAATCATTTTAATTTATCGTTCTTAGAGTTTGAGCAGCCTCCGACCTGGAGAGGAAAGGCCGTAAATGAAGCTTTTGCTAAATAATGATTTTTTAAAAGATATATCCATTACTAGGGGAAATTAATAGTAACAGGAAGCCCTCTGATCTGCTCAGGGGCTTTTGCATTTAAGAACCAAATTTGATTAAAGAATAATACTTTGTAAATTAGGACATATAAATCTAAACATGCTATTTAAAAAATTAACCTTCTTCCTGTTATTATTTTCTTGTGCAATCGGAAGTGGCCAAGTTCATGCCCAAACAAAAGAACGACCGAATATTATCGTATTCATCGTAGATGATATGGGATGGGAAGATACTTCGGTTCCTTTTTGGAAAGAAAAACTCCGTTAAACAATTTTTATCAGACACCGAATATGGAACGTCTTGCCAGTCAAGGCATGAAATTTACACAGGCTTATGCCAGTAGTGTTTGTTCTCCAAGCCGGGTAAGTTTAATGAGTGGCATGAATGCCGCACGACATCGGGTGACCAATTGGACATTAAACAGAAATGCTTCCGTAGATGCTAAAGATGATGAGTTGGATTTTCCTTTGTGGAACGTAAATGGTATGCAACCCGTTGATACCATAGAGCGATCTGTATTTGTCAATTCCTTGCCTCAACTATTAAAGGAAAACGGATATTTAACCGTTCATGCAGGAAAGGCTCACTTTGGAGCTGTGGGAACACCTGGAGCTGATCCTATAAATTTGGGGTTTGATGTGAATATTGCCGGTCATGCAGCGGGTGGTCCTGGTAGCTTTCTGGGAACAGAAAATTTTGGGAATAATAAAGATGGAACGCCCAAAAGTCCTTGGGGAGTACCGGGTTTGGAAGAATATTACAGTCAGGATATATTCTTGACAGAAGCATTGACGCAAAAAGCACTAAAAGTTTGAATGACTCATTGTCAAATCAAAAACCTTTCTTTTTGTATATGTCACATTATGCAGTGCACGTACCTTTTAATGCAGATAAACGGTTCTATCAGAAATATATCGATAAAGGAGCCACTCATGTTGAAGCACAATATGCTTCAATGGTAGAAGGTATGGATAAGAGCCTCGGCGATATGATGGATTTTTTGGAAAGTAAACATTTGACTGATAATACGATCATCCTCTTTATTTCTGACAATGGTGGTTATGCGATACAGGATCGTGGCAGAACAGGTAAAAAACACAGATGGAATGAACCTTTAAAAAGTGGCAAAGGATCGGCATATGAAGGTGGGATAAGAGTACCCATGCTGGTTAAGTGGCCCGCTGTTGTTAAAGAAAATTCGGTAACGGAATATCCCGTTATAATAGAGGATATATTTCCGACAGTATTGAACATGGCAGGAGTTAAAAAAACAAAAACTGTGCAACACATAGACGGAGAAAATTTTATTTCTGTACTGAAAGCGAATAAGCAGGTAAATCGTAAATCGGCCATATATTGGCACTTTCCAAATAGCTGGGGCGAGACTGGACCCGGAATAGGTGCAACAAGTACAGTGAGAGACGGTGACTGGAAACTGATCTATTGGCATAAAACGCAGAAAAAAGAACTGTTTAATATCAAGAACGATATCGGAGAAGAGCAAGATCTTGCGATGAATAATCCCAAAATTGTAAAAAGGTTATCACATAAGCTGGGAGGCTATTTAAGACATGTAGATGCTCAGATGCCAATTATTAAAAATACTAAAGCTTCTGTTCCTTATCCAGACGTAGTTTCTGATCGGTAGTACTTCGTAATAAATTTTGGTAAATGATATATGAAAATAACAAAACAAAGCCCTCTATAATATTTTAGAGGGCTTTTACTTTTTTTAGCTATCTAATTTATTCCTGAGTTTAATTTATGCTCCAAACATTTTTCTATTCCTCCCACAGCATGTATCGTCTGCAGAGCAATGGGAAGATTAGTGAGAAATTGTGCAATGGGAATTATACTGTCCGCACTTTGTATGAAAGAATCTTTTAATGAGGTAATGGAAAAACTTCTATTAATTCATCATGATTTCGTACCATTCTCTATGAGTTTTGAAACGAAACATTCGAGCTAAGAAATCAGGAGGATAGATTCCTAAGTTATTATTGCACGAACAAGCTATCTCGTGTTTATGATTTAAGAATAAATCTTTTTTCTTACATTTTTGTAGGTCTGATTGGATGAAAATCAACCACGCGAGGTCGATTGCATAACCGATATTCATATAAATGTAACCATAGTTGAAATCTTGGCAGCGCATCCTGCTGCTACTGACAGAAATATTAACAAGGTGGTTGAAATTTTTACTCCAGTCCGTATTGCTTTTTGCAAATTTCTCTAAAGAGTTTGAATAATTCTTAAAGGTATATTTAGGTAAATACCTAAACTCTTTCCATTTTAGTTTTTTTTTCATGATTGTAATATTGGATTATTATGCTGTTGGGTAGCATTAAATAGGCTGTCTGAAAGGCTATATCAAGGGGGGTATGTTGTGTTCATTTGCTACATTTTAGTTTGTGTTATTTCTTGTCACATCTTTTTGGTGAGAATGGAGATGAAATGTAACATTGTATTCAGACGCCTTATTATTTATTTGTTTTATAATATATTTTTTTCGTTAAATGCTCTGTTTTTTTAAGATTATAGAGATTGTAAGGTTGGCTGAATACAGGTCATGTTCTCTTTTAAAGTGTTTACCGGGTCAAGATGATCTGTTGCTTCCATATATAGTCCTGTTATTTTCTGTGTAGCTCCTTCTTTTATATTTGCGCCTTATTCTCTGTTTCCAGTTTTGTCGAGTTTATTTCCGACATTTTTTCTTCATCTCGTATATCATGAGGATCGTCTAATGATTCATTATTTGATTCCGCTTCTTCACGTGGTTTCCTTGATTCCATATGAACATAGGGAGGTAGAGGAATAGTGATACCCCCATGCTCATAGATATAATAAAGTGCGTACGCCAAACGAATGAGAAACTCGCGAATAACGACAATTTTATCACCGAAATGTTCATCGCCGATAGATCTTTTTAAAGTTAGCTGTTCCATCAGGCCATCCATGGTTTTATACCATTTTTGTAAGGGCTGATAAGAGAAAAACTTACGAATCAAATCGTAGGGGCTTTTTTTATTATTACAAGTGAATTCAGGTCCATACGAATAATTGAAGTAATCTTTTCTTGTGTCAAATAATGTTAAGGGATTCTTATGTTTGGGTAGTCCACATTGTTTAAAAATAACATAAGCTATTTCCATCTGCTTAATCATTTGATGGCAATTGTAGCCATTTTCGGGATAACCACCGGTCGACATCGCTGGATAAGCTCCAGTTGTTACAAAGAGATTGATATCCTTTTGCCAGTTAATGATATCAGTTTGCTGTTGGAAAAAATCACGGATGTAGATCATGGGATTTTTGATATTCTTTTTACTTAAATAGCGAAAATGTTTCGCTTTTAGTTTCTTTTGCGTATTTTTCATAATGGAAATTTTGGTTTAAAATGGTTTTAATTATCTTCATAAAACTAATTTAGGGATTATTTTAAGTCAAAACAAATTATTTTAAGATTAAATTTGCACATATGAGTGATTATTTGAAGAGAATTAAGCTTGTTGCTGATCGGGAAGGTATGAGTGTTTCTGCTTTAGAAGCTACTATTGGGGCCAGTAAAGGCGTTTTTACAAGAGCCCTGAACAACGGGACAGATATTCAATCAAAGTGGCTAATCAGCTTGTTAGAAAATTATCCCGATTATTCAGCAGAATGGTTACTAAGAGGTGAAGGAGCTATGTTATGTGCTAAATCAATCGTTAAAGAATTTAATGAGACCTACTTAACTGCCGAACAGGAAGGCATTAGTAATGCTGTAATTAATGCCTTACATCAAGTAATAGCATCTCAAAATGCAACAATTAAATCCCAGGAAAAGATAATTTCCTTCATGGAGCGACAATTATCAGTTTACGAACAGGAAAATACATCGTCAAAAAAGAAGTAACCCATACGGGTGATATTTAAGTAGGGATAAAGTAATATTGAAATAGCGTAAAATAACACGCAGAAATTGCGAGTTAAGAGGTTATAATGATGAGAGCGCTGTGTTGCATCATAAAGTATAGGTTAAAAAAGAGAAATCATGTCGGGAGTTAAAGAACGTGTGTTATTAATTGCAGAAAGTAAGGGGATAAGCAAAGCTATTTTTTTTGAAGGCTTGGGATTTTCTTATGCTAATTTTAAAGGCGTTCAAAAATTTTCAGCACTTAGTTCGGATGCAATGATAGCGATCTTAACTAAATATAATGATATATGTCCAACCTGGTTACTGATGGGTACAGGTGAAATGTATAGGAACAGTAACGGTGATGAAAGGGTTTCTCTTGAACATTCCAAGCAGCGCCCAGATGATAATGCAATTAAGATGGACGAGGCAATGAATAAAGTGATCAATGCTTTGGAACAGACGATAAGAACACAAGAGAAGACAATTCTTGCCCTTGAAAAGCAAATTGGTTTCTTGGAAAAAGAATAGGGTCGGGTATCATTGCACCTCATTTCTATAAATTAGGCCAATATTGACTCAAGAAAATTTGTATAGTACAATATTTCGTTATTATAATTTTAAAAAAATAACGGATTCAAGTGATTTTATTGCCGTGGTTTTCGTTTATTTTTGTCTCATGGAGGTGAACTGTCGAATATAAGAATTATTATTGCTAAGATCTTTTAATAATTAATAATACCATATTTATGTTGGGAAGACTATATCGTTTGTTTGCTGTGTTACTTTGTTTTACAACACTTGATACTGTTGCTCAATCGGCCGGTGATCGTCCTGTTTACACTTCAGAATGGGGGCATCTCTATCGAACCGAAAATAACAAAATGGATCTGCTGGGGATATTTCCGACGGAAGCTCCTGTATATGTTTTGGACTCTACAAAAACACAATATAAGGTGCAGGTGAGTAATGGGGATATTGGGTTTATAATGAAGCAACCTCTCCAACGGGCAATGTTTGGTAAGCGATCAGCGGGTGAACCTGCGCAATATTTCTATCGGGGTACACAAGGAAGCCAGTGCCCTCATTTTTTGTTCAGGTATCGGAATTACGGGTGCGTAAAGCTCCAGAAGTTTCAAGCACTGCAGTAAGAAGAGCAAGACTCAATGAGCTGGTCTGTATCGATTACTTTCCGCTCTACACGGACGGTTGGGTATATGTGGGTGATCACTTTCATGAGAGACCAGAATTCATTCAGGCAAAATTTCTAGGTGCGGAATTGACCTATGATAAAGTGTTAAAAGAATATCTCAAAGTAAAAGGTAAGGATCAAAAACAGGAAATTTTATGGGTAGGAAGACTCCGGGAAATTGCCTGGACCGATGATAAAAAATTAAAACAGGCATTGACATTTTGGAAAGAGTCATTCGAAAATGCTGGATTACAGGACCCGAAGTTGATATTGATTTTGAATTGTATCTGGCAGATCGGTTTCAAGTTCGTCCGGCATTCGATGTGGTGGAGAAGCAGGTGACATCTTTACGGATGCATTTCGATTGGAAGGGGTTGCTTCTTTATGATGGGAAGATAACAGAAAGTCAGATGAAGCAACTTCAGATGCAAAAAGTATCGGTTATTCCGGATATGCCCGAATGCGGTTGGGAACCTGTATATTATTATCGATCTGATAATAATATCGTGGCATTTGAAGAAAATGTCAAGGGAAAAGTTTTTGGGTCCGTATATCAGGTTACCCTCAGCAATGAGCTAGCCTTGTGGATGGGAGAGGAGCGAATCGATATGAATTATGATGAAAAGGAATTTGTGAAACATTTTGGACATCTGGTTTCGACCGACTGGATCGGTGCCCCGCATGTTTATCGAATCCCCGATGGTGACGCAGGCCTATTTATGATCACTTTTGAAAATGGAAAAGCCGTCCGTTATGAATGTATGTTTTATTGTTAGAAAAGTCAATTAAAGATAAAATAAAAAAGGACCTGAAGCTTTTGTAAGTCCTTTTTTATTTTAAACCAATTCCATAGCGAAGAGATTGGCGATATGCCCTTTTAGCTTATCTTTTACCTCGTTAATATTGGGTTTATAGCCCAGTTCTCGCTCCATAGAGGTAACGTCTTTGTCGTCTATACCACAGGGTACAATATTTCCAAAATAGCTTAGATCGGCATTTACATTGAATGCAAATCCATGCATGGTTACCCATCGGCTTGCGCGGACACCCATCGCGCAGATTTTCCGTGCCTTTTCGTTGTCCCCATCGATCCATACACCTGTAAAACTTGGGTATCTTCCTGCCTGAATTCCATAATCATTTAGGGTTAGGATGATCGCCTCTTCTAACGTGCGTAGATAAAGATGAATATCGGTAAAGAAATTATCTAAATCCAGAATTGGGTATCCAACAATCTGACCAGGACCATGATAGGTAATATCACCGCCACGGTTGATCTTATAGTAGGTTGCTTCTTTCTCTTCGAGCGCTTTTTCATCCAATAAAAGATGTTCAGGTTTCCCAGATTTCCCTAAGGTATATACATGAGGGTGCTCGTTGAAAATTAAAAAGTTTTCCGTTGGAAGTTCTGTGCTGTTAACCCGGTTTTCATGTTTTACAGCTAAGGTTTTATTAAAAATCTCTTCTTGTCTATCCCAGGCTTCTTGATAGTCAACCAAGCCCCAATCGATAAAGGTTACTTTTTTATTTTGCATAGTGATGTGGCTATATGCGTTTTAGCCCAGTTTGAAATGATTAAAGCACGCTTGATTTTACATTGGATATAACCTGTTTTTCAAGCGTACTTTAAGTACTTATAAATTCGGATTAGTAAAGCAAATTATTATAAGGATATCTTTCACGGTGAATTTCCACAATGATATCGTATAATTTTTGTTTAAATTCCTCTAAGTTTGTTTTATTTGTAGCTGAAATGAAGATTGCTGGATCAGCATTCTTGGCCATCCAGCTGTTTTCAAAATCTTCCAATGTTACTGTTTTTTCACCTTCTTCACCCTCTTCAACTGTCGGTACATAAGCATCAATTTTATTGAATACCGTAATGATTGGTTTATCTAAAGCTCCAATATCTTTCAATGTCTCATTAACAGCGATAATATGATCTTCAAAATTTGGGTGTGAAATATCAACCGCATGAATCAATACATCCGCTTCGCGAACTTCGTCTAATGTTGATTTAAAACATTCAACTAAATGATGGGGAAGTTTACGGATAAAACCTACAGTATCGGATAATAAGAATGGTAAATTATCAATCACTACTTTACGAACGGTTGTATCTAATGTTGCAAATAATTTGTTTTCAATCAAAACATCCGATTTTGAAATCATGTTCATGATGGTTGATTTCCCGACATTGGTATAGCCGACTAAAGCAACACGTATCATTTCACCCCGATTTTTACGTTGTGTTTCATTCTGTTTGTCAATCAGATCAAGACGTTCTTTTAAAACAGTTATTTTATTTAAAATAATACGTCTATCAGTTTCAATCTGACTTTCACCAGGACCACGCATACCAATACCACCACGTTGGCGTTCCAAGTGGGTCCATAATCTTGTCAACCTGGGTAATAAATACTGTAATTGTGCTAATTCAACTTGTGTTTTTGCTTGCGCACTTTTAGCGTGGCTTGCAAAAATATCTAAAATTAAATTTGATCTGTCTAATATTTTAACTTGAAGCTCACGTTCGATATTACGTAATTGAGAAGGAGATAATTCATCATCAAAAACGACCATATCAATTTCTTCTGCGATAACAAAAGCTTTAATATCTTCCAATTTTCCTGCCCCTACATAGGTAGAGCGATCTGGATAAGTTAATTTTTGCGTGATAATACCTTTTGTTATCCCGCCTGCAGTTTGAACTAAAAATTCTAATTCTTCAAGATACTCGTGTGCTTTTTCCTCGCTTAATCCCTGAGGAATTACACTCACGAGTAAAGCTGTTTCGGGTCTTACTGCGGTGTCGTATATTTTGATTTTTGCCATTGTTTTCTATTCTAATTTTGTATTGCTTATTAAGATTTGCATGAGTAGGCCCAGGGGCACTGCAAAAAGACGTGAAAATGATGTGACGTCATAGCACGATGACTCAATAATAATACAAAGATAATCGTTTTTAGTTTAATTGTTTTATGCCAAAAGCGGATCCTATAATTTTATTAAAGAAGCTTATAGACTAATGCATAATGGAATAGGAGGGAGATAAGTACTTTATGAGATCTTATCCCATGCAATACCGTCCGTTTTTCTAGCGAGGTATTGTCTGAGTGATGCATGACGTTCTTCTGTCATTTCTGGATCTTCCTTGAAGATATCAATAACAGAATTTCGGGCTTCTGACAGAAGCTGTTGGTCTGTTGCAAGGTTGGCCAATTTTAATTCCAGTACACCAGATTGTTGCGTACCTGAAATATCGCCCGGACCACGAAGTTCTAAATCAACTTCTGCGATTTCGAATCCATCATTTGTTCGTACCATTGTATTCAATCGCAACTTCCCTTCCTTGCTCAACTTATTACTTGACATTAAGATACAGAACGATTGCTCTGCACCACGGCCAACCCGTCCTCTCAACTGATGGAGCTGAGATAAACCAAATCGTTCCGAGTTTTCAATAATCATGACAGAAGCATTGGGAACATTAACACCGACTTCAATTACGGTTGTTGCAACCATAATCTGGGTTTCATGTTTCACAAAACGTTGCATCTCAAAATCCTTATCTTTGACAGGCATCTTGCCATGGACAATACTGATCTTAAATTCAGGAAGCGGAAATTCACGTTGGATATTTTCCAGACCTGCTTCTAAGTATAATAAGTCTAGTTTCTCACTTTCCTTGATCAGTGGAAATACAACATACACCTGTCTCCCCTTTGCTATTTCTTCACGGATAAGACCAAACATGCGCAATCTGGAGCTCTCGAAAAAATGAACTGTCTTAATCGGTTTTCTTCCCGCAGGGAGTTCGTCGATAACCGAAATGTCCAAATCGCCATACATAGTCATTGCCAAAGTACGCGGAATAGGGGTAGCGGTCATCACGAGCATATGTGGTGGAATGCTATTTTTACGCCAAAGTTTAGCGCGCTGTTCAACTCCAAACCGGTGTTGTTCGTCAATAACAACAAAACCTAAATTCTTAAATTTGACTTTGTCTTCAATTAAGGCATGGGTTCCTATCAGGATATCCAACGAACCATTTTCCAATTCTTCATGTATGATACGGCGTTGCTTAGTACTCGTAGAGCCTGTTAACAATTTAATATTGCAGATATCCTCTCCCAGTAACTCTTTTAGCCCCGTATAATGTTGGGTTGCTAATATTTCTGTTGGTGCCATCATGCAAGTTTGAAAACCGTTGTCTATGGCCAAAAGCATAGTTAAAAGTGCAACCACTGTTTTCCCAGATCCCACATCGCCCTGCACCAAACGATTCATTTGTGCGCCGGTAACAGTATCCTGTCTGATCTCTTTGACGACACGTTTCTGTGCGTTGGTCAACGGAAAAGGAATCCGTTCTTTGAAAAAGGTATTGAATTTGTCGCCGACTTTAGAGAAAATCTGTCCCCTGAATTTTTTAGTATTGAGCTGTTTATTTTTTAGTAATTTGAGCTGAATATAGAATAATTCTTCAAATTTGATACGTTTTATGGCCTGCGTCAGTTCCTCTTGACTCTGTGGAAAATGAATCGCAACAGTGGCTCTGACTTGGTCCATCAATTGATGCTTGGCCAATAAATAAGCTGGTAGCTGTTCAGTGAGTTGACGAAATACGGTTTCTAAAGCAGTCTGCTGTAATTTTTGAATCCCTTTACTGTCCAAGTTGAACTTCTTCAGTTTCTCAGTGGAGGAGTAGACAGGTTGCAAAGTCATATTACCCAGGTTTTTTACTTGAGCTTGATAAGGTTCCATTTCGGGATGTGTGATCGATATCTGTCCGTTAAATACAGATGGTTTGCCATAGAGCACATAGGCCGAACCTACTTTTAATGATTTCTGTAACCAGGTGATCGATTGGAACCACACCAGTTCGATGCTCCCTGTTTCATCTTTGAATTGTCCAACCAAACGTTTTGCTCTTTTTTCACCAACTTCTTTAAGCCCAATAAGTCTCCCTAATACTTGGGCCGAATACATATCGGCATCCAGTTGTCTTATTTTATGAAATACGGTACGGTCAATATAGCGAAAAGGGTAATAACTAAGCAGATCACCAATGGTGAAAATTTGCAATTCTTTTTTAATTACATCAGCTTTCTGAGGGCCTACGCCTTTCAGATATTCTATTGGGGTTATTAAAGATAAATCAGCCATTCTTCTACTTTGCTAATTTAAGGATTTTACTTAAAAATTAGCAAAATAGTATAGATGATTGCTAAAGTTGTTGTATATGTTAATTAAAAAGGAGTATTTAGTCCGGTGATGTGGTATCAGATATTTTTTTCGCATATTAATAAAAAAGGCTGCCCCTTTATTGAAGAGGCAGCCTTTAAATAGGATAAGATGTTGATTAAAAATTTCCTTTATTCACATCCCACCATAGACGTGTACCGCCGTTATCAGCACCGCCAAGTAATGAAATGGCATTCTGTACCTCAGCTGCATTCGTGTTGTACTCATTTTGTGGAAATGGTAAACGACGGATCTGAATCTTAGTGTCAATAAGACCAGCGCTATTATTCACCGCAACAGGGAATAATTTTGGATATCCGGTTCTACGGAACTCACTCCAGGCTTCTTGTCCTTCTGGGAAGATCGCTAACCATTTTTGTGTAATAATACGTTCCAACTTTTCTTCATTAGAGGCTGCATCATTCCATTGAATAGTTAAGTTAGTTGGTGCAGCTGCATTATTGCTTGCATTGAATGGATCAACGTAAGCAGCAGCTTTACTCGTATTGTCTTGTAAATAGGCCGATAAACCGCTTACGCCCCATTGTGCAAAAGAGGTTTCAACACCTTTTTCGTAAAGTGATTTTGCTGTTCCACCAACATTTGCCCAACCTCTCAATGCGCCTTCAGCACGTAAAAATAGACTTCAGCAGCAGTCATTAAAATTGGGGCAGTGGTTGCTGTGAATGACGGCGTACTTCCTCCCGTATTAAGCGCTGATAACATCTGGTATTTGTCTTTTTCAATACCTGCTGCACCTGTACGGATACCAATGTATTTGCCCGCGAAGCCGGTTGTCTGTTTGTCAACTGGTACTGGCTCCATATATTTGGAAATACGTGGATCGCCGTAACCTGTCATGTATGACTGTAAAGAAGCATTCATACGGGTATCTGCCCAATTCTTTGAAATAAACCAAAGGGGATTGCTGAATGTACCGTCTGTAGGAACTTTTACTTTGAAGTTTTCACTATTCGCTTCAATAACGCCACCATTTGCTGGATCTAACGCTTTCTCTGCTTGTGCTTTTGCTAGTTGAGGGTCAACTTTTACAATACGCACAGCAAAACGCAAGCGAAGTGAGTTAGCTAATTTTAACCAGTTCTTAAAACGTGTTTGGTTATCCAAATTCGGATATACTAAATCGATCTCTTCAATTTTGTCGGTCATTGGACTTTGGGCATTAAATGACTTTAAAGCCTCCGTCGCTTCATCTAATTCTTTGAAAAAAGCAGTGTAAAGATCAGCTTGCTTATCATAAGGAATATCTCCAGATGTGCCTACTTTGCTATATGGAATAGGTCCGTAAATATCAGTTACACGATTAGCAGCAGCTACCTTAATTACTTTTGCGGCTCCGCCAAGTGCTGGATAGTTTTTATCCAATCCATTTTTTTGTAGTTTATCAATAGATTGATCACATCAAGGTAAAGCACTTTAAAGGGTTCACCATTCCAGCCATTTACCATAGCGTAATTCAGGTTATTTTGACCGCTATTGAAAGGTGTAGGGGACATGAAATAACCAGAGAATACGTCGGCATTCAAATTTTGTTGAAGTTGATATGAATTTGGATCACCACCTCCAGAAAAATTGTAGATGGCCATCTGTGCTGTTTTGAAGAATAGTACTAAATCTTTTCCATCGGCAGCCAGGTCTTCATCTGTCAGGCCGTTGTTGTTTTTGTTATATTCTTCGAAGTTTTTTGTACAGCTGCTCATGGCACTTCCAAGTACCACAAAAGCTAACATCAACTTACTTATATTTTTGAAATTGTATTTCATCGTTGTTTTATTAAAAAGTTGCATTCAAAGTAAGACCATAATTACGAGTTGGAGGCATCATGAAGATATCGACTCCACTTAATGTATTGCCGGTAGACATGGTCACTTCCGGGTCAAAAGGTGCTTTCTTAGTAAAGTAGAATAGATTTCTGCCGACTGCCGAAACGCGGAGCTTTTTAAAGAAACTATCATTAAGATTAAAGTCATAGCCTAGCACTAATTCACGTAGTCGAACAACTGTTCCGTCATAAATATATTGACTGCTTACAGGTCCCATACCACCAACGGTTGTATACCATTTCTCTGCTGCAACATTTGTTACTTCAGCACCAGCAGCTGTAATGCCATTGATTGTTACACCTCCATTAGCGCGGGCATCTCCACTTGCTTTTGAAACACCATAACCGTCAAGAAGCGCTTGTGTTATGGACATCACTTCGTAATCAAACTTACCGTCGATCAAGAAACTTAAGTTGAAGTTTTTGTAACTAAAGCTATTGTTCAATCCCATTTGCCAAATAGGATTTGAATTTCCTAATTTGGTATAATTGGAATTCTTTTGGGGAGTACCGTCTGCCGAGACTAGAATACGGCCTTGATCATCACGAGCAAAATCTTGACCATAAATGTCACCAAAAGAACCGCCTACTTCAAATTTGGAAGCGTAATTGTTACGTCCATCTCCGGTTAATGCAAATTCTTTAATGCGATCATCTAATTTGATAATCTTATTTTTGTTATAAGTGAAGTTTAAACTTGTTGTCCAGGTAAAATTGTCATTCTTAATGGCATCTAATGACACTAATGCTTCAACCCCTTGATTTTGGATATCTCCAGCATTGATGGCATATTGATCATACAATGATGCTTGACTGGCAGCAATTTTGAAGAACTGATTCTTCGTATTTGTCTTATAGTAGGTTACATCTACGTTTAAACGGTTGTTCCACATACGCCATTCAGTACCAATCTCTAATGAATGTGTTTTCTCTGGTTTAAGACCCTTAAGAAAAGCAATATCATTGAGGTTGATAACACCATAAGCATTCAGATTATTGGTTAATAAGGTGGTGTAAGGAGGTAAATCATTACCAACGATAGCATATGAACCCCTAATTTTGGCCATGTTGACAAAATCAGGCATATTCAATTTGTCGTTTAAGACAACACCTAAACCTACTGATGGATAAAAGAATGAATTTGATTCTGTGAAAGCAAGTGTACTTGACCAATCATTACGAGCAGTTAAATCAAGATATAACCATTGATCGTATGATAGATTAGCACTGGCAAAAACAGATTGCAGTTGTCTTCTGTTATTTGATAAACCTGTCGGAGTAGGTGTAGTCGAATTCTGAATGATAAACTGATTTGGATATTGCAGACCTGCTGTTCCACTGGTGTAATCTACTCCTTCAGTCTTCCAGTCTGTAATACTTGTTCCCACGACACCGGTAATCTGAAGCTTATCGTTCACATTGAAGTTCATATTGGCGATTAGATCACCATATTGTTGTGTGATGGTTGTATTCGTGTAATTATAGCCGCCATTTGGTCTAGCTAAAATATTTTGAGTACCTGCATATATTTTTCGATCCCAAACTTCACTTGTACGATCTACACTTCCACGTGCTTGAACATTAATCCATGGTGCAATTTGATATTTGGCACTTCCATTTAATAATAAACGGTTTCTTTTAGAACTGTTCTGGTTTCTGTTTACGATCCACCATGGGTTTTGTTGGGTTGTAGGATCATCGGATAAAGTAAACCAGTTCTGATCATAAAGATTACGGCTTGGATTAAATTTCTCAAAATCTTTGTAAGGTGAAATATCAATACTACGAGGCAATAAATAAAGTCCTACTAGAGGATTATAATAAAAACCAGATGTTGGTGCATTATCCAATTTTTGGGTAATATAATTGGCACTTCCTTCAACCGTTAATTTGTCATCAAAGAATTTAGCACTTTCTTTCAGATTGAAATTGTGACGGGTCATGTCATTATTTGGCGTGATTCCTTTTGCTAAGGTGTTCGCGTAAGAAAAATAAGTTTGATTTTTCTCGTTTCCGCCTGATAATGTCAATGAATTTGTAAAATTACTCCCTGTTCTTAAGAACTTGTCAACATTATTAAAATTAGCTTGATCGCTTTTCTCTCCCCAACTGGATACACTTGTCGCACTAGATTTTCCACCCGATCCTTGTCCATATTGATTTTGAAATTCGGGTAAAGATGTTGCTTGTTCGATTTGTGCACTGGAAGAGAAATTGACGGTTGTACGTCCTCCTTTTCCAGACTTTGTTGTAATCAGAATAACACCGTTTGCCGCTTGGCTACCATATAAAGCCGCAGCAGATGCTCCTTTTAGTACAGAGATATTTTCAACATCTTCTGGATTGATCATAGCAATTGGATCTCCGGGATCGCGTTGGCCACCAAATACGTTATCAGGTTGTGTTCCTAATGTCTGATTATTGATAGGTACACCATCAACAACATATAATACCTGATTGTTGCCTGATGCAGATTTATTACCTCTAAGCACAACTTTAGCAGAACCGCCGGGGCCCGATGAACTGGAAGCAATATTGACACCTGCAACTTTACCATTTAGATTATTGGCTAAGTTGGTGCTTTTTACGCGATTCAGTTCATCACCTTTGAGTTGTTGGGTCGAATAAGTTAAGGATTTTTGAGAACGGCTAATTCCTAGTGCTGTAACGACTACACTTTCTAATTGTTGTGTCTGCGGTACAAGACTCACGTTGATAGTAGTCTCATTTGGCCCTAATGTAACAGTTTTGGTTTCGTAACCAATCACACTAATGCTCAAAATACGATTCTTATCGTCAACGTTAATTTGAAAAACACCATTAGCATCCGTAGAACTAGCTTTAGAAGTACCTAGAACTTTAATGGTTGCTCCAGCTATTGCGGCTTTAGATTGGCTGTCCACAATAGTACCCTTTACTTGATTATTTTGGGCATGGAGTAAAGATGCTGAAAAAAGCATTGTCGGAACAATACCCAGTATCTTTAATGTAGTTTGTAATTTACTATTCATTCAGTAATATGTGTTATGATCTAATTATGTCTTTACACATTTCATAAGAATAGATTTATTGTAAATGGCTAATTCAATTTAGCACATTGGTCAGTAGATGTCTCATATTGAAGATAGGTAGGATACGTAATTTCGCAAATGTGAATAAATATCAATACAAGGTAAAAATAAGAAGGATTCTTATTCTAGGAATCTAATGTACTACTGTTCTATAAAATTTAAAAGAGTTTTATAACATATGTGATACATTTTAACATTTTTTCCTGTAAATAGCTATTTATCAGGTTGTTTTATTTCAATGTTTTTTACAGGGAAATTATGTTTTGTATCATAATTTGTTTTAATCTCATAAAATATATGTTCAGACGTACAGGGGGAGATCAAAAAAAATCGGCCAATACTTTAAGAGCTTAGCCGATTTTAAAAATACTGCTGTTTGTTTTATTATTCTGAGAGCTCAACAACGGGTTTGTTATTGACGCATTTTACTCCTTTGGGATATGTATATTTTCCTGTCGAACAATTCGGCTTTTCACGTTCTATGATATTCTTTTTTAAGGAATTGTAAAGTGCAATATCTTTCATGATTTCCGGACGTTCTGCTGTTCTAATATAAGCTATATGTTCAACTCCACAGTTTTTTAAGAGTATTGTCGTACCCCAGTTTCGGTTCCGCTACAAGTAAGATTATTCAGGTATTTGTCGATCTTTATTTTTAAAGGGGCAATACGTATTTTACTTTCTGATAAGCTTAAATCTTTTATGTACAGCAATTTGGCTTTTCCATTTACGCAGGAAAGTTGAGTGGGTTCACTATTAAACAAAATATACTCCTCACAGGGTTCGTAAATAATTCCTTCTTTGATACCGGCATTGACTTCGTTGGATCTAAGTGCTAGATATTCCTCCCATAGTTTGTTGAATTGTGATTTGAAACGTTTATGCACAGGGAAATAAACATGCCCACACCAAAAGTTGCTGACTTTTTCAATGTTCCAGTCGTTCAAATTTTCACATTTTTCTGAAGCAATGAGTTTATCAATTTCGGCTTTCTTTTCTTCAGCTTTAGCAGACCATTGTTCAGAAGTAAAATCGTCTTTTTTGCAAGCACTAAAAAGTAACATAAATAGAAACAAATAGCTGACTAGTTTTATAAATTTCATATCGAGTAAGTATAAATCTAAAAGACTAAAATCGGTTTATTATTTTCACATCGTACGGATTTGGGGGCGGGGCCACTATTCGGAGTACAATTTTGTAGTTCTTTATCTAATTGTGTTAGATGGAAATATAAGGTATTATATTCTGTAAGAATTGTATAAAATCCATTACGATATGTTTGATTAGCAATGGTTGGAATCCATATTTGGGAACAATCTTTTTTATGCCAGTAACTATCCAATCATTCGCCGCGGTACATGGTTTATCTTTAAAGTAATGCTGCAGTGTTTCACTTCTTTCGTTTAGAGCCTTTCGTGTCTGTTCGGTATTGAAATCTTCGACAGTTTTTACCTTTGCAAATCCATTCTGGCATATGATTCCGAAATGTACAGGCATATGTAGAGATACAAAGTTTGGATATGGCCGATCATCAGCGTCCATGGCTTTTGTTAATAAATTAGTATGTTCTTTTTTTAGAAGATCATATTTGTTTTTTATTGTGGGAGAAACGGGTAAGTAACCTCGAGTATTTGGATCTAACAATAAGGTATCGACGTACCACTTGCTGATGTCTCCGCATGAAATACTTTGTGTCAACAATTGCATTTCTTGATATTTCTCTGATGCTTTTTTATAAAGCTCATCATAAGAAAGGTGATCTTTTTTACACGATAGTATCGTGAGCACTAAAAAAGAAAGTGTAAAAAATCGATAGATTTTCATTGCATTAAGGTTACATGGTTAATATTAGTTTATTAACCATGTAAACGTAACTAAAACAGGTTGTGCTACATGTGTTTTTTCCTTTTAAAGAGAAATTTTATTTTATCAGAATTGAAGATAATAATGGCAATGAAAATAAGGCCATATGCCCAGAACTTATAAGGATCTACCTGTTCCCGAAAGTATGTAACAGCGAGTGCGAATGCAATGATGGGATTAATATATAACATGATCCCCAGTGTCGAAGAAGATATTCTCTTTAAAGCATACATGCTCGAGAAGAGCGGTATGATTGTGAACAATAGTGCTATGGTTAAAGTAACAGTCCAAAATGTGCTGTCTTGAGGTATTGGACTTTGATCAACGAGCATTTGAGGTATAATGAATAATGTACAGATGGCAAGTTGGATTGCCAGCATATTGAGCTTGTCAAACCCTTGTATTATACGCTGTAATACCAAATAAAAGGCATATAGTGAGCCAATGGTTAAAGACCATAATACTTCTGTAAGTGATCCGGTTGCCAACATGCATACACCAGTAATAGCAATAAGTAAAGATACCTTTTGGGCTATATTTAAGTTTTCTTTTAAAATTAAATAGCCTGCTGCAGTCGTGATTAATGGACATAAGATGTAAGCAAAGGCACCGGCCTGTACACTGATGCTATTAATGCAGTAGATATACGTATACCAGTTTGCAAATAAAAGTATAGCCGAAATAAGGGTAAGATAGGTAATCTTAGTTCTGTTATTCTTGGGCAGTTGCCTAAAATAATTATAATCAGCTCTAATGTCGGCCTTTCTGAAAACGATATTGAAGAGCCAAAGAAGTGAAACGGCTAATATGATGCGGTAATGGAGGATATCTTCTGCTGACCAATTTTTTAATAAGCGTATAGGGACAGCCATAAACCCCCAGATTAAAGGACCTAAAAAAGCCGCTAAGAAATACTTTCCGCGGCCTTCAGTATCTTGTTCTATGTTTGCCATTAATCTTTCCAAGCAATCACGGAGATTTCTACATTTACATTTTTTGGAAGAGTCTTTACAGCAACACATTCACGTGCAGGCTGTGCTGTAGTGAAGTATTGTGCGTAGACTTCATTTACTGTAGCAAAGTCATCCATACTACTTAAGAAAATAGATGCTTTAACAACATCTTCAAATCCATAGCCTGCGTTTTTTAAGATGGCATCAACATTCTTTAACACTTGATGTGCTTCATCTGCAGCTCCTGTTGTGATTAATTCCATAGTTTCAGGAATTAAAGGAATTTGTCCGGAAACGTATAATGTTTTGTCAGCTTTTATAGCTTGGTTGTAAGGACCAATTGCGGCTGGTGCTTTTTCGGTATTTAAAATAATTTTTTGAGACATATGCTGGTATTTAGGATGCAAAGAAAAACTTGTAAATCAGCGCCAGAATGAAAACGATGATGGCTATAGCATTAATAATATGCATAGCTTTTAGATTGCCGTTCGTTGGGCGATTGGGTTCTTTTTTTCTAAAAAAGTACATGGAACTAAGTTACGCTAGTAAATTGATAATCGCAATGATTATCTTTAAACAATCAAAAATAAAAGATAATGAATAAACTCGCTTTAGTTGGTGGAAGAATTTTTTCAGATTATAATCTTATTGAAGATAAAACATTGCTTATTGAAAATGGAAAGATTACTGCAATAGTAGAGCCTAATCAAGTTCCAGCTGATTTTGAACAGATTGTTGTTAATGGAGCTAATATTTGTGCGGGTCTCATTGATTTACAGTTATATGGCGACGGTGATGATTTATTTTCGGCGCATTTGACTTCAGCATCTTTACAGCGCATTTCTGATCGTTTGGTTCGAAAAGGAACGACTTCATATATGATGACTTTAGCGACAAATACGTTTAAAGTTTTTCAAGAAGCGATTCAGGTTGCTGACAATTTTAAACATGATGCATTATTGGGCTTGCACCTTGAAGGGCCATTCTTGAATGCAAAGAAGAGAGGGGCTCACCCGGCTGATCTCATTGTAAAAGCAACAAAAGAAAATATTAAGGATTTGCTTGGCGAGCACAATACGGTTGTGAAAATGATGACCATTGCTCCGGAATGTATGGACGATGATGTTCTTGAGTACCTAAAATCGTATGAACTTTTATTAAGTGCAGGGCATAGTGATGCAACATTTAAGGAAGGCACTAAAGGTTTTGATCTGGGGATTCCCACAAGTACCCACCTATTTAATGCGATGTCTTCTTTACATCATCGGGAGGTTGGTATGGTAGGAGCTATTTTCAATCATCCAACAGCATGTTCGAGTATAATTACAGATGGACATCACGTCAGTTCCGAGGCCGTTAAAGTGGCTAAAAAACAAATGGGCGAACGATTGTTTTTGATATCAGATGCAGTTGCTGCTTGTGCAAAAGGAATCTATCAACATGTGTTGAATGACGGTTATTATTCACTGCCCGACGGGACGATTTCGGGAGGAGCCATTTCTTTATTTGAATCGGTTAGAAATATAGTGCAACAGGTTGGTGTTCCATTGGACGAGGCGATACGGATGGGAACTACTTATCCAGCAAGACTGCTAAAGCGTACAGATATTGGAAACCTGAATATAGGAAGTATAGCTAATGTGATCATTTTTACTTCTAATTTTGAACTTCAAGATGTTCTGGTTAAAGGAAAGTTAATATCGCGCTAGTGCTCTTGATACAAATTCATAATCCGTACATTTGTAACTTATTTTGAAATAATTCCTTAACATTTTTTAATGAAACATCACTTATTAATACTTTCAGTTGCTTTATTCTTATTTTCATGCTCTTCCAAAAAGAATAGAAAAACAGAAGAGGTAAAAGCCACACCTGCTGTAATTGTACAGCATCCGGATAAAAAGGATAAACCGCAACGTGAAAAGGTTAACATTAATATACAAGAGAAAAAGGTTGAAGTACCAAAAGAAATCGCTGTGGAGCTTCCTGAAGTGCAACGTGAATTTCGTGCTGCATGGATCGCATCTGTTGCAAATATAAATTGGCCAAGTAAAAACTTTTTATCTACGGATGAACAAAAACAGGAAGCGATCCAGATTTTAGAATTTTTGAAAGCAAATAATTTCAATGCAGCTATTTTTCAGGTTCGCCCCTCGTCGGATGCGATGTATAAGAGTGATCTCGAGCCTTGGTCATATTTTTTAACAGGAGAACAAGGGAAAGCTCCTTTTCCATATTATGATCCTTTGGAATTTTGGGTTGAAGAGGCACATAAGCGGGGGATTGAATTACATGTTTGGTTAAATCCTTATCGTGCTCACCATACTTCTGGCGGTAAGTTGACAGAGGCATCTATGGCTAAAAAGATGCCCAATTCCGTTGTCCGTTTGAAGCAGGGATGGTATTGGTTTGATCCATCAAAACAATCTACTCAAGACCATGCTGCCCGTGTAGTAATGGATATTGTAAAACGTTATAACATTGACGGGGTACATTTTGATGATTATTTTTATCCTTATGCGGAATATAATGGAGGGCAGGATTTTCCGGATAATGACAGTTGGAATGATTACAAAAAGAATGGTGGTACATTGGCTCGTGCAGATTGGCGTAGAAATAGTGTAAACACATTCATTGAACGGATCTATAAAGAAATAAAAGCTGAAAAGAATTTTGTGAAATTTGGTATTAGTCCTTTTGGGATCTGGAAACCAGGTTATCCGGCAGGTATTCAAGGATCTAGTCAATATGATCAATTGTATGCAGATGCAAAGCTATGGCTTAATAAAGGCTGGGTCGATTATTATACGCCACAATTGTATTGGCCTATACAGCCTGCTAAGCAAAGTTTCACAACTTTATTGAAATGGTGGGAGAGTGAAAATACAATGCACAGACATCTTTGGCCAGGTATCAATACTGTCGGGAAACGTACAGCAGAATATTCAACTGAAATTGTAAATCAAATTGCTGCGATGCGTAATATCGTGCCAGATAGCAAAGGTATTGTTCATTGGAGCTTAGCCGGTTTAATTAAAAACCCTACGATGACAAGAGCAATTTTGAAGGTCCTTACCAAAATAAAGTATTGATACCTAGAACGCCTTGGTTGAATGCAAATCCGATGCTGAAGCCAACTTTGTTGTTGACAGCAGAAAAAGATTTTGTTTTTGCAAAGTGGCAACATAAACAAGTAGATCAAGTTTATCACTGGATACTTTACTGCAACTATGGTGGTGAGTGGTCATATGAGATTTTTGATCCTTCGGTTACTGCCAAGCAACTTGCAAAAAGTAAGAATGGTAAAAAGTTACAGTATGTGGCAGTAAAAGCAGTGGACCGTCTGAGTAATGAGAGTCCATATATGGCGGAAAAGATTAAGTAATTTAAAATAAATCTATTAAAAGGGATATCCAAAAAGGTATCCCTTTTTTTTGTTCTGCGAATTCGTGTTTTGATGTGGTAGCGTACATTATAGTCTCGGTGTCTTAATTACATTGCTTGATAACAAGCGATTTGGAGTTCGTATTTATCTGAAGTATATTTAGATATGGAAGATACTTATAAAAAGCTGGTGAATCTGTTATACGGATATCTCAGTTGATGTTACCCTCTAACGCCAACTTGGCGGAAAGATTCATGGCGGCTATATTTTGTCATTGATGGATCAAATTGCTTTTGCAGTTGCCTCCAAGTTTCCGGAAATTATTGTGTGACAGCGTCCGTTGGAAAAGTGGACTTTCTAAAGCCTATTGAAGTAGGGGAGTTGGTAACACTTATCGCTTCGGTCAATTATGTAGGAAATAGTTCGATGGAAGTTGGAATTCGTGTTGAATCGATGAATATTCAATCTGGTGAGACAAAACACTGCAATTCATCATATTTTACAATGATTGCGAAAAATGCTGAAGGCAAATCTGTTCGTGTTCCGCGACTTATATTGGAAAGTGAAAAGGAGATCTTTCGGTTTTATAAAAGTGTGATTAAAATCGAAATTGAGAAGGAGAGAGAGCGGGCTACCCTCGATTTGGAATTTGACTCTCAAGAACAACAGGAATATATCAGACAACATTACGATGTGAAAATAAATTTGTGATGATGGTGATAATAATTTAGTGGTGCGGTCTTTTGCATATTGTATTTTTTGTTTTTAAGGTTTATCAATCGATTGTATGATAACTTAATGATTTTCAAGTGTGTTTTATGGCATTTTTTGAAAATAATTACGCATAATCTTGCAAAGCTTAGAACCTTTTTATACTATTGTAAAGTAATTCGTATAAACCTGTCGGGATCGAAACATCCGATATAAACAATTGCTACTAACTAAATTATTATCATGAATAAAAAATTACTCTTATTCTGTTCGGGAGTGATGTTATCTACCAGTTGTGGGCACAAACGAAAACTATTTCGGGAAAAGTGACCAATGCATCTGATGGGACATCAATGTCGAATGTGACTGTAAGCATCAAAGGCAAAGCAGTAAGTACGCAGACCAATCCAGATGGAAGTTTTACCATTAAAGCAGATCCTGGAGATGTGCTTATTTTTAGCACTATTGGTTCCAAACCATTGCAACAGACTGTTGGCTCAAGCTCTACCGTCAATATTGCCCTTTCCAACAGTGAAGAAGCATTGACCGAGGTAGTTGTAACTGCTATGGGGATAAAGAAGGAGAAAAAAGCTTTAGGTTATGCTGTTCAGGATATTAAGGCCGATGAGCTGATGAAGAATAAAAATCCTAATGTGATCAATTCTCTGAATGGTAAGATTGCAGGTGTGAATGTAACCAACTCTGGAGGTTCCCCCGGAGGTTCGGCATCTATTGTTATTCGTGGTGGCACATCTTTAGAAAGAGATAATCAACCTTTGTTTGTTATTGATGGTATGCCCATGGATAATTCGACTGGTCAAGGTGATAATTCAGCATTTGACGGAAATACAAATATTTCAACGACAAATGGTAATCGAGCATTAGATATTAATCCCGAAGATATTGAGTCTATTTCAGTATTAAAAGGCCCGGCTGCTGCTGCGCTTTATGGTTTGAGGGCAGCGGCCGGGGCTGTGGTTATTACCACAAAGAAGGGTAAAGAAGGTGCAACTTCTATTGGTATTAATTCGCGTATCGGTACTAATTGGGTTAATCGTCTGCCAAAGCAACAGGATAAGTTTAAACAAGGATCATATTACAATGGTTTATTTATTCCTGAAACTAGCTTATCCTGGGGTGATGCTTTTAAAGATGGGGAGAAAATCTATAATAATATGGAAGATTTCTATCAAACCGCAACTACATATGATAATTCATTTAATGTTTCTGGCGGATCTGCAAAAGGGAACTTCTATCTATCGGGTTCAAATATTAAACAGAGCGGTGTTGTGCCAACAACAGATTTCGACCGGACTACATTTCGATTTAATGCAGAGCAGAAAACAGATATCTTTACCTTTGGTGCTAATGCTTCTTTTGCACGTTCCTCAACTCGTAAAACTTTAACTGGATCTGGTTTATGGGGTGGTTCTGGTTCGGGCTATATGGAATCTATAATTGCTTGGCCGAGAAATTCAAATATGCGAGATTGGATAAATCCTGATGGTTCACAGCATTTATTATTGCCAAATATTCCATTGTTAGATAATGCGGATAATCCATATTGGACGATTAATAAGAATCCACAAAATGATAAAACAGATCGTTTTTTAGGTACTGCTTATGCCTCTGCTAAAATTACGAGTTGGTTAGATGCTACATATCGTCTAGGTATCGATAATTATACTACGGATTTTAGTACATTAATTTCTCCTGGATCTGCAGTCAAATTGGCCTGGCAGAATGGTATGCTTTCTGAAGGAAAAAGACAATACTCCTATTTGAATTCAATTTCATGTTAAATTTCCATAAAGTAATTGCTGAAGACTGGGATTTAAATTTGTTATTAGGGACTTCTGCTGAAGATACTCACATACAGGCAAATTCTTTACGTGCAGAAAATTTTTCTATTCCAAATTTTCAAAGTATCAATAATGCCGAAAATGGAGATAAATATTTAAATCAAGTAATCACGGATAAGCGCTTATTAGGTGTTTATGGTGAATTTAGAGCGGGATATAAAAATTTGGCGTTCTTTAGTGTTACTGGAAGAAATGATTGGTCTTCAACTTTGCCAATCCAAAACCGTTCATTTTTCTACCCATCTGTTTCAGGAAGTTTAATTTTCACTGAGCTAATGGAAAAGAATGATATGTTATCATTTGGAAAATTACGAGCATCGTATGCTCAAGTGGGAAAAGATGCTCCGGCATATCAAACCAATACTTATTTGTTTGGTCCTGAATTAACGATAGGTGGAGGTTATAGAAATGCCTGGACACGAGGTAATGATCAATTAAAACCTGAGACAACAACCTCTATGGAATTTGGTACGGAATTGAAATTCCTAAAAAATAGATTGGGGCTAGATTTTACATACTATCAAAATAATTCGAAAGATCAAATCTTACAACCTCGTGTTTCAAACGCTACAGGTTATATCTTAAGTTATGTAAATACGGGTGAAATTGAAAATAAAGGTTTTGAGATTTCGTTAAATGCAACTCCAATAAAACGAGATCATTTCACTTGGGATATGATGTTGAATTTTTCACATAATAAAGGTGTTGTTAAATCGCTTCCTGCGGCACTCCCAATATTATATGTTACTGATGTGCAGGTGGGAAACGGTAAAGCTGCTTCTTTTGGTAATGGGAATTTTATGGGCCTGTCGGGATCAACATGGCAGAAGGATGCAGACGGAAATCTTTTATTAGATTGGGAAACAGGAAATCCTTTGACATCCACATTGACTACTACACCAATTGGCAATCGTGAACCAGATTTTATTGGAGGATTAACTAATAATTTCACGTATAAAAATTGGGATTTTTCATTCTTATTTGATTTTCGTAAAGGTGGAGATATCTTGAATGGGACAGAATATCTGATGACAACTTATGGGCTTAGTAAAGAAACAGAAAATAGAGGCCAGACACTTACCTTTACAGGAAAATCTTTAAATCCAGTTACAAAAGAATACGAGACAGTAACGCGTGAAGTTATTGCTACAGAAAAATATTATCGAGATATTTATGCAAATAACACTCCTTTTTTTGTTGAAAAAGTTAATTGGTTGCGTTTACGCTCGGTTTCATTGACTTATAGTTTACCATCATCTATCTTAAAAAGATCCAAGTTTTCAAAGGTGCTTCTTTTAATGTAACCGGAACAAACTTGTGGTTGCTTACAAATTATTCAGGGATGGATCCGGAGACAAGTGCAGCGGGGGCGGGTGTTATCGGATCAGGTTCGGTAGGTATTGATTATGCAGGCGTTCCTGCAACTGCTGGATTTACATTTGGTGTTAATTTAAAATTCTAACGTAATGAAAAAAATATTTTATATAGCCACAACTTCTATACTATTGCTACTCAATTCTTGCAGTAAATGGTTAGATGTCAATGAAAATCCTAATTCTGCGAATTCAACAGTACCTACACCTCAACAACGACTGCCATCAATGTTGGCTCAGTTTATCGATGGATATGAGTCTGCAGGTACACGTACTTCATTTTTAGGTCAACAATTGGCAGTTGTAAATGCTAACAACAACAACTGGAATTTAACCAGGTGGAATTCAACAGCTTCTTCAACAGGCTGGCCTTGGCAATCATGGTATGTGAATACTGCGGTAAATATTGATCCATTAATTGAGAGTGCAACTAAAGTTGGAGCTTACCACTATATTGGAGTAGCAAAACTGATTAAAGCTTGGGGCTTTGGTTATATGGCTGATTTATATGGAATGTTGCCGTATGACGAGTTTGATAAAGTTAATAATCTCACACCTAAGTTTGATGATGGAGAATATGTGTACACCAAAATTTTAGCTTTAATTGATGAGGCTATCTTAGATTTGTCTAAAGAACAAGCTTCTGGAGCAGCTCCATTATCTGCCGGAGACATTTATAATAAGGGAAACGTACAGAATTGGTTGAAATTAGCTTATGGATTAAAAGCTAGATTTTTAAATCATTATAGTAAATTACCTACATATAACTCACAAGCTGTATTAGACGCTTTGGCGAAAGCTCCAATTTTAAATGATGAGAGTACAATTATACAATATATCGATGAGACAGCTACGACAAGTGATCAGAGTAAAGCTTCTTTGCAGTGGGGGAATACAGGGACTTCAGCCCGTATTACGCAATTATATTATAATTATATTACCAATAATTATCATGGCGCCCCCTCTGGTAATGCTAATGTTATTGATCCGCGATTAAACTTATTAGTTCCAAGTTCTCAGAATCCAGATGGCAGTTATCGTCAAACCTTATTTGTAGATATGACTTCGGATTTGCCAAAAACAGGCCCTGCTTCTTATGTTTATGCCAGCGCGACAAATAAATTTTCAAATAAAGATTCTGTTTATATTTCAATGCGTAAGGAGGTTGCAGCAAATGGACGAGTACTTTCAACAGGAACTTGGTATACTGAAAAAGGAGGTAAAGGATTATTATTAACTAATTCTGAAATGAAGTTCATTGAAGCAGAAGTTCGCTTTAAAAAAGGAGAATTGGGAGCTGCGCTAACCGCTTATCAAGCCGGTATCAAGGCGCATATGGAAATAATGGGTGTTAAGGCTTCTGATGTAGCAGCATATATGGCAAGTTCTTCCATAGTGCAGGAAGCTGGAAAATTAACTTTAAGTCATATCATGATTCAAAAATATATCGCTCTTTCGTACTCCCCTGAGCAATGGTCTGACTTGAGAAGAATGAATTATTGTACGGATGCATCAGGGAATTACAATGAATCAACGGGTATTTATAAAGGATTTAAAAGGCCGTCCCATGTATTTGCCACTGCTTATCCGTCGCAAATAGAATGGCCTAGACGGTTTGCAATTCCATCTTATGAAATTAATTATAACCTAACTCAAGTAAAAGCGGCTAATGCGGAGGCGGATTTGCCAACATATCAAAATCAACGTATTTGGTGGGATAAATAAAAAATAATTAGGGTTTACATTTTTTTTGTAAACCCTTTTATATATTAGTGAAATGAGATATTTTTATTTTCTATTTTTATTTTTTGCCATTCGTTCATTTGCGCAGACATCTGAAATTATTCAAAAACCAATTATTTGGAATGCTGAGCGTGAGCAATTGTCTTTAGATTATTTGAAAAAAAGGCATGGTATTGTACAGCAAAAGGCCATTATTAAGCCAACAATGGTAGTAGTGCACTGGACCGCGAATAACAGTGTTCAGGCAACATTTAATACATTCAATCCAGTGCTATTGCCCGGAAGGCCTGAACTTAGAAAAGCAAGTGCTTTAAACGTCTCTTCCCAGTATGTTATTGATAGAGATGGAACCATTTATCAGTTTTTACCCGATACGGTGTTTGCGAGACACACTATTGGTTTAAACTATTGTGCTATCGGTATTGAAAATATTGGAGGAGATAAGTATCCACTTACCGAAAAGCAGTTAAAAGCAAATGAGAAGCTGATCAGATACTTGAAAAGTAAGTACCCGATTGATTTTGTAATTGGCCATCATGAATATGGAGCTTTTCGAAAGACTAAATATTGGAAAGAGACTGATCCTGACTATTTTACGTCTAAATCAGATCCAGGGGATGCCTTTATGTTAAAGCTGAGGGAAAATCTGACTGATTTGAAACTTTTATCTTTATAATAGATCGAATCGATCAATGAAATAAAAGGAGCTCGTATGGGTTCCTTTTTTGTTATTTATATTTTTTTGAGGATTTCATTGCATTTGAGGAGTTTTTTTTGTCGCTTTTGATCCCCGAAAGATATTTCTCTTATCTTTTTCTTAAGAAAGTGTCGTTTGCTGTTTTATGCTACATTCTGCATATGTATCAGTAATGTTACATTAAGGTGTATCTGTTACACTATTTGAACCACTTTTACATCTTTAAATTTTGTTTAATATGTTGTTATTTAATTAGTTGCGTTATTGAAGTGATTTTTTCTGTTAAAAAATGTTAAATAAATAGCAATTGAATATGGATAAAATAAAAGTGATCACTTACTTTGTTTTGCGTTTTTATGAGTTATTTAATTTAGAAAACGAAAACATCTACTTACATTTATTGACGAATTATCAACTATTTGGCAGTATGGTAGGTACGCTATCATCAATTTAATTTAACTATGAAAAGACTATTTGCATTCCTTGCATTGACAAGTTTTCTTGCTTTCAATTCGTGTGCTAGTAAATCAGCAATTGTAAGCAAGACTTCTTCTTCTACTGTCACTAATAATACAGATATTTTACCGGGAGCAGATCAACTTGCAATTTACTTACCGATGTTGAAAGGTAAGAAGGTTGGGATAATGGGGAATCAAACTTCTGTTGTTGGACGATCAAAGGAACATCTGGTTGATCTATTATTTCGGGAGAAAGTGGATTTAAAATTCGCTTTTGCGCCTGAGCATGGATTTAGAGGTGATGTAGAAAGGGGAGAGAAATTTGGAAATGATGTTGACTCTAAAACAGGATTGCCTTTATATACTTTATATGGCGGTAATCAGAAACAGGATTCAATCATAAACACTATCGATGTTATGATTTTCGATCTTCAGGATGTTGGAGCTCGGTTCTATACTTATATCACTTCGTTACATCGTATAATGGAATTATGTGCAAAACATAATAAGAAATTGATTGTCTTGGATCGACCTAATCCAAATGGAGATCAAGTAGACGGTCCAGTAAGACATGATGATAAATTTAAATCTGATGTTTCATGGCACAAAATAGCGATGATTCACGGGTTGACAATTGGTGAATTGGCGAAGATGGTTAATGGTGAAAAATGGTTAGAAAATGGAAAGCAATGTGATGTTACGGTTGTCCCTGTAAAAGGATATGATCATAAGATGATGTATGAACTGCCGGTTATTCCCTCACCAAGTCTTCCAAATGCGTTATCGGTTCGGCTGTATTTATCATTATGTCTTTTTGAGGGGACTGATATTTCCGTGGGACGTGGAACGGACTGGCCTTTTCAAATTATTGGTTATACCAATCCAGTTTATGGTTCATTTACTTTTACTCCAGGTGATCGCCATGGTATGACAAAACATGTGGAAGGTAAAGGTGCTGTTAATTATGGTGTTGATCTGAGAAATATAATTCCTTCGGAGCACAAGTTTACCCTGAAATATCTCTTGGATTTTTACAATAAAACTCCTGATAAGTCAACTTTCTTTGCTCGACCTGCCTTTTTTGACAAGCTAGCGGGAACAGATCAATTAAGATTGCAGATTCTTGCGGGTAAATCGGAAGAAGAAATTAGAGCATCATGGGCTAAGGATTTAGACGCATATAAATTGATGCGTAAAAAATATTTGATCTACCCAGATTTTGAATAAAACAAACAAACTAATTATCAATATAAGCAATCATTTATTTTAAAACGCTACAATACAATGAGAAAATTTATACTATTTTCTGTTGCAGTGGGATTAAGTGTGCCTTCTAAGTCTTTCAGTAATGTGAGCAAAGAGAGTATTCTAAATAATCCTAAAGTAACACAGTCACTTTTAGCTTCATCCAAATCTGTACTTCAAAATGCAATTCAGGGGATAGTGACTGGACCAGATGGGCCCATGTCTGAGGTAAGCGTAGTAGTTGTTGGAGGGACGGCATCTACAAAACTGATAGTCAAGGTCATTTCAAAATTGCTGCTCCAATTGGAAGTAAATTAAGATTTACTTCTGTGGGTTATGCAACAAAAGAGGTGACTGTAACTTCTAATACAGTCAATGTAACCATAGAATCTAGCAATCAAGCTTTGGAAGAAGTCGTTGTGGTTGGTTATGGTACGCAGAAAAAAGGAAATGTAACAGGAGCTGTGTCTACTATTAATGTCAAAGAGAATTTACAGAGTAGGCCTATTGCAGATATTGGTCGTGCAATCCAAGGTACAACGCCAGGGTTGAGTGTTACTATACCTAGTGGGGAGGTTGGGGCTGACCCAAAAATCAGAATCCGTGGTGCGATTTCTTCTATTCAAGGGACATCTAATCCACTTATTTTATTAGATAATGTTGAAATACCAAGTATTCAATATGTCAACCCTGAGGATGTAGAGTCGATTACCGTTTTAAAAGATGCCGCAGCTTCTTCTATATATGGATCTAAGGCGGCTTTTGGTGTTATATTGATTACAAGTAAGACAGGAAATACATCTGAAAAAATCAATGTGAATTATTCCAACAATTTTTCCTTTCAGAATCCTTTTAAACGGTATGAAATGGGACGTTTGAATGCATTGAAATATACAGTAGATGCAATGGAAAGGGTTGGAGAAACGGAAACAGGAGCCTTTTATAAAATAAATAGAGAGAGTTACGAAAAAGCTGTTGATTGGGATAAAAAATATGGTTCTACTATTGGGGCGGATGACCCGACCGTATACGGAAGAGATTGGTATGTGAATCCAACAGCACCAACGAAGAAATTTGGTATACGTACTTATGATCCATATGATTATATGATTAAAGAGTGGGCACCTACGCAAACTCACAATCTATCCTTAAATGGTAGTGTTAATAAAACAAAATATACTGCTTCATTTGGTTCATTAAACCAAAGCGGCATGTTGAAACCTGGTGATGCAGACAAATTCACAAGATATAATGCTACCTTACGTCTGAGTACTGAATTGAATAAATTCATTACTGTTCGCGGAGGTGCCATGTTTGCGCAAAGGAATAAGACCTACCCATATGCCACAAACTCCACCACAGCAGATCCGTGGTTATACATGTATCGATGGAGTTCTTTGTATCCGATGGGAAATGACGAAAATGGAAACCCAATTAGAAGTCCCTGGAGTGAGAATAATGCAGCGAATGATGCCTCTATGTTACGTAACTACATTAATTTAAATGCTGGTGCGACGGTAAATATTAAGAAAAACTGGCGGGTAGATATTGACTATAATTTTACCAATGAAGATTTTTCATGGAGAAGAAATGGGACGCGATATACAGCAGCAAATTCTTGGGTAGCGGCGAAGAAAAGGGTTGACGCAAACGGCAATCCAGTATATGTTAATAGTGATGGAGCTGTTGTCTCTGCTACCGATGCAGGAGCAATACAAGCGTATGATCTTTCTAATGATACGTATACAGCAAATGGTTCGGCGCAGGATCATATTTATATGCGATCTGAAAATGAGCAAAAGCATACTTTCAATGCGTATAGTACGTATGACTTAAATTTGAATGATGATCATGTGTTTAAATTTATGTTAGGTATGAATCGTGTTGCTTCTGCTGGACAGTATCATTGGACACAAAGAGCAGATTTAATTGATATTACCAATCCACAGTTTGATCTTGCTGTAGGTACAATTACAGGTAGTGGAGGTGAATATTGGGAGTCTCAATTAGGGTACTTTGGCAGGATTAATTATGCTTATAAGAATAAATATCTATTTGAGGCAAATCTTCGCTATGATGGTTCATCCAAATTTCCGAAAGAGTTGAAATGGAGATGGTTCCCATCGTTCTCTGCGGGATGGGTAGCTTCGGAAGAACGTTTTATGGAATGGGCTAAACCAACATTGAACCAGTTGAAATTCAGAGGTTCTTGGGGTATTATTGGTAATCAAACTGTTCCTTCTGATTTGTATATCTCCAATATGAATGCCGGCCAAACGAGTTGGGTTATTGATGGGGTATTAACAAACTCTGTTGGATCTCCGAAATTGAATATACCACGTGTAAGTTGGGAAGATTTGGAAACTCTGGATGTGGGTTTAGATGCACGTTTTTTTAAGAGCAAATTAGGACTTACAGTTGATTGGTATCAAAAGAAGACAAATAACATGTTTGCACCACTAGAGGGAACAACCTTGACTTTAGGTGCGACACCTCCAGTGGGGAATTATGGTACCTTGACAACCAAAGGGATTGAAATTGCTGTGGATTTTAACCATCGGTTTGAAAATGGTCTTGGCATCAACTTAAGAGCTAATATTGACGACTCTAAATCGGTATTTACTGGTTATACAGAATCAAGAACAACAGGCGTGAATTATAATGGGCGTGTGTATGGAGATATCTGGGGTTTTGAGACTGATCGATTGTATCAATATGATGATTTTGTGTTAGATGGAAACGGAAAAGCTCAATTGGTAGATCTTAATCAAGATATGTCAAAGTATTACCTAAATGGTGGTAAGAAAGCATATTTACTGAAAGAAGGCCCTAATGGAGAGAAAGCCGTCTATCAACCGAGATATCAAAATTCATCTAATTTTTACTATGGTCCGGGAGATGTGAAATTTAAGGATTTAAATGGTGATGGAGAAATTGATAATGGCGAAGGTACAATTGATAATCCTGGAGATACGAAGATTATTGGTAATTCAACACCAAGATATCAGTATGGATTCAGAATCGGTGCAGATTTTAAAGGTTTTGATGTCTCAGCTTTCTTTCAGGGTGTTGGCCAGCGTAAGTTTGGGGAACAGGATTTTTAGCTATTCCGGGCTTTAATGTTTCTGATGGGGCGATGCCAGCAAGTTTTGTTAATGATTATTGGACACCAGATAATCAGGATGCATTTTATCCTGCGGCATTTAATAATGCAGGCGGTACCAATGTGAACAATATGCAGATTCAATCGCGATACTTATTGGATATGTCTTATCTGAGAATTAAAAATTTAACAGTGGGATATACAATATCTAAAAATGTTTTGGATCGTGTGAAAATTAATAATTTACGGGTATACGTTTCATTGGAAAATTTCTTTACGTGGGACAAGTTAAATGGATTGCCAGTTGATCCTGAAGAGGTGGAAGGAGAGTCTATTTTTAATGCTACCAACTATAATGGCGGTCGTACAGGTGTTGGTACTCCAACATTCAAAAGTGCTTCATTTGGTGTTCAGTTAAACTTTTAATACTAGGAAAATGAAATTAAATAAACATATTATAGCAGTTTTACTGTCAACGGTAGGTTTAGTTTCTTGTAATAAGGACTTACTAGATCGTTCAGAAACAACTAAAGTGAATGATGCTGAATTTTGGAGAAATCAAAGCGATGTAAGATTGTATGCCAACGATTTTTATACAAACTTTTTTGTAGGATATAACTCTGGTTTTGGTGTAGCATTTGCTCCATTGAGAGGATATAATTGGGCGGATGATTTTACCTCAGAAGGATCTCAGGCTAGTTTTGAATCGACAGTTCCTACTACGCGTGGTTCTTCTTCGGCTACGACTGAAATGTTGACGCAATATTCAGGTCCTTCTTGGAATTTTTATTGGGTACGGAAAGCAAATATCATGTTGAACCGGATCGAGAATAAAGCAAAACCTAATTTATCGCAAGAAGAATATAATCACTGGACTGCTGTTGCAAAATTTTTCAGAGCTTACGAATATTCTCGTTTAGTAGGTGTATTTGGTGATGTTCCTTACTTTGATGCGGAAGTTGATCCAAGAGACTTTGATACGATGTATAAAGCGCGTACTCCAAGAACGGAAGTGATGGATAAAGTGTATGAAGACTGTAAGTTTGTTCTTGAAAATATGCGTATTGATGATGGTAAAGGTTATGTTGGGCGCTATACAGCTGCAGCTCTGATTTCAAATTGGATGCTATTTGAAGGTACCTGGGAGCATTATCATAATGTGGATAAAACGAGAGCGAAAAAGTTTTTAGAATTAGCGGTTGAGGCTTCTCAATATGTGATGAATTCAGGTAAATATACCTTTGGAAGTGATTTTAAAAGTTTATTTGCTTCTGAAGATCTAACTGGTAATCCGGAAGTGATTTTCTTTAGAGCTTATAATGATGCGGTGAAAGTTACGCATGCAATCGGTTCGTACAGCAATGGATATGAAGGTCAAGATAAAGCGTCAAATTTGAGCTTGCTGAAATCTTTTATCTGTAATGATGGTAAAGTGTGGCAAAATTCAACAGCAGCTAAAGCTAATGATTTTTCATTAAAGGCGTTGGCAGCATCTAGAGATCCAAGATTTGAAGCGACTTTTATGGATACGGTCAATACTGCCGCTGTAACTTTAGCTTATGTTCATAAATTTTCGAGTAGGGACGCATTGACTTACATCGGTAAAACTTATCCAGCGAAATGGACAAGTAATACAAATACAAATGATGCTCCTGTGGCCCGTTTGGCAGAAGTGGTCTTGAATTGGATTGAAGCTAAACAGGTATTGGCTGAAAATTATGGGGGTACTGCTGTGAGTCAAACAGACTTGGATAAATCAATCAATGCAATAAGAAATCGACCATTAGATTCAGATGCAGTGAGAAAAGGTGTTAAGAAAACAGCGCCATTATTATTGTCTGCGATTCCAAATGATCCTTCTAAAGATGGTGATGTGTCGCCTTTGATGTGGGAAATCAGAAGGGAACGTCGCATGGAGTTCGTATATGAGGGCGCTCGTTTGAATGATATCAGACGTTGGAAAAAATTGAATTATATGAATTTTAATAAACCAGATTATATGTCTGGTCCTTGGATTAATGCATTGAAAGATTTACCTAAAAATGCTGCTGGTACTAATTTAGCAGATTCATATAAAAATAAGCTGAAAGTTATGAAGGCTGATGGTACTATAGTGACATTTACAGGTGCAAATGCAAGTGATATGATAGGTTATTATGTTGTCGCCAACTTTACAAATAGAGTCGCTTTCACAGAACGATCATATATGTCACCTGTTGGACTTAATCAAGTGCAACAATATGTAGACAGAGGATATACTTTAACACAAACAGCAGGCTGGTAATCTTCGGCTACTGGGTTATTAGAGCCACTTAATTTAAGTGGCTCTTTTTATTTGGTCCCATTGACCATTTTACAAAAGTATTTGTTTGCGTTATTATTTTTTATTATTGCACAAACATGCATGTTTGTGCATTTTTTTAAGTATATTTACGTTAATAACTGATTCCTATCATGATAAAAAGAACCTATACGATTATTTGCATAATGATTTTTGCCTTCAATTTCTTGCATGCGCAAACTTTCAAATTTGCCCATGTAACAGATACGCATGTTGGCGGTGCAACTGGAGAAGAAGATTTACGCCGAACAGTAAAAGATCTGAATACATTAAAGGATATTGATTTTGTTATTTTATCAGGTGATATTACAGAATTTGGTGCGGATCATGAATTGAAATTGGCCAAGCAGATACTGGATAGTTTGTCATTGCCATGGTATATAATACCTGGAAATCATGATGGTAACTGGTCTGAAAATGGGGCCAATACTTTTCGTAGTGTGTTTGGAGGTGAAACCTTCTTCTTTAAATATAAAGGATTTATGTTTTTGGGAACAAACTCTGGTCCTAACATGCGGATGAGTCCCGGTCAGATTCCGAGGGAAAACCTAGTGTGGATGGATTCTGTGTTTAGTGCTAATCCTGATCGTAGTGTCCCTCTCATATATATCAATCACTATCCGCAGGATTCTTCTTTAAATAATTGGTTTGAAGCGTTGGATCGTGTGAAATCTAGAAATGTACAATTGGCTTTTTGCGGACATGGTCATATAAATAAAGTGTACGACTGGGAGGGTATACCTGGGATCATGGGGAGGTCAAATTTGCGCGCGAAGAATGAATATGGTGGTTATAATATTGTGACGATTGACCAGGGTAAGGCTACTTATCAAGAACGTACAGTTGATGGAACTTACTTGGATCCTTGGGCAGTGATCGCGTTAGAAAATCATCATTTTGAACTAGATAAAAAGAAATATCCGAGACCAAATTACGCTGTTAATGAAAAATTCGCCTCTAAAGTTGCTGTGGATTGGGTTTTTCAAGATGAGAGTGATATCGGTTCTGGAATGGCACTTTATAAGGATTTGATCATTGCCGCAAATACTTCAGGTGATGTTTTTGCTTTGGATAATAATACGGGACAGAAAAAATGGTCATTTAAAACTGGTGGTAAAGTTTATTCAACACCAGCTGCATGGAAGGGTGTTGTCGTTGTCGGTTCTTCAGATCATTATATCTATGGGTTGGATGCAGAAAGTGGACTGTTAAAATGGAAAATTAAAACAGGAAAAGCTGTTTTGGGATCACCTTTGATTCAGAGTGGCACGGCATACATCGGCGGTTCGGATGGAGTTTTTAGAGCATTGGATGTACTGACTGGAAAGGAAAAGTGGAATTTTAAGGACGTAAAGGGGTATGTTTCTACGCTCCCAACTTATTATCAAAATCTAATTATTTTTGGTTCTTGGGGTAATGGTTTTTATGCCTTAAATGCGCAGTCAGGTAAATTAGAGTGGGAGTGGAATAATGGTCATGCTAATCGGATGTTTTCAGCTGCTGCTTGTTATCCCGTTGCGGTGAATAATGCCATTTATGTGGTAGCTCCAGATCGATTTATGACAGCTTTAAATGCGAAAAATGGAAAGGTTATCTGGAGAGAGAAGAAGGATACGATACGAGTTAGAGAGTCAATGGGTTTATCAACTGATCATAAATATGTATATGTGAAAACAATGGATGGTGATTTACTTGGTATTTCCACCAAAGCTGATAAAATGGAAGTCTCATGGAAATCAGATTTGAAACTTCCTTATGAACTAACCCCGTCAGCGATCAGCGCTAACAATAAAATTGTTTTTGTACCAAGTCATTCAGGTTTGCTGTCAGCTGTTAATGCCTCATCAGGAGCTGTATTGTGGCAATATAAAATATCAAATGGTATGGTCAATCCGCCGTTGATTATGGGTAATAAAGGGTTAGTTTGCAGTACAATGGACGGTAAAATTGTTAAACTAAAATTTTAACTTTATAAAAGTTCTAAATTATGAAATTAACTACGCAAAACTTATTACATTTACAGCGAGTTTTTATGCTTGTTTTTGCATGTTTTGTTTTTAACTTTGCGAAAGCGCAAGAACAGGCATGGATAAGAGTGAACCAATTAGGGTATACACCTGCAGGAATTAAAGTTGCGGTATTTGGAGCAAAGGAAAAGGCTGATTATACTCGGTTTGAACTGATTGATGCGAAAACACAGAAAAGTGTATTTTCGAATATAATCGGTAAAGATTTTGGAACTTATGGACCATTTGTGCAAAGCTTTAGGTTTGATTTTTCAGCATATCGCGATACGGGTTCTTATTATTTAAGAGTTGGAAAAGTGAAATCACCAGTTTTTAAAATTGGAAAGGATGTCTATAAAGGAGCTGCCGATTTTGCACTTCGTTATATGCGGCAACAAAGAACGCTTTTTAACCCGTTTCTAAAAGATAGCTGTCATACACACGACGGTTTTATATTACATGCTAATAAGGTAGGTATTGCAGATAGCTCACGTATTGATGCAGGAGGAGGCTGGCATGATGCTTCCGATTATTTGCAATATTCAACGACTTCGGCAAATGCTACTTATCATTTGTTAGCTGCTTATAGAGATTTTCCAAAAGTATTTGGTGATCAAAAGCAGGCAAATGGATTGGATGGTCAGAATGGTCGCGCTGATGTGCTGGACGAAGCAAAATGGGGATTGGATTGGTTGCTAAAGATGCATCCTGCTCCAAACTTAATGTTTAACCAGATTGCAGATGACCGTGATCATACAAATATGAGAATGCCTGGTGAAGATCCTTTTTATGGAAGAGGTTTTGAAAGACCGGTGTATTTTATAAATGGCGAACCGCAGCAACGTGGTAAGTTTATGAATAATACAACAGGTACAAGTTCAACGGCAGCCAAGTTTTCGAGCGCTTTCCATCTGGGTAGTTCTTTGTTTCGAAATGATGATATTAAATATGCTAAAACTTTGGCTAAAAAAGCCAAAACAGCATATAACTTTGCATTAATAAAACCTGGGGTAACACAAACAGTATCAGTGAAGTCTCCTTATATTTATGCCGAGGATAATTGGGTTGATGATATGGAGCTGGCCGGAGCAATGTTTTATGGGGCAACAAATAAGAAGCGGTTTTTAAATGAATCGATAGCTTATGCGCGACAGGAAAAAATTACGCCATGGATGGAAACAGATACCGCAGCACATTACCAATGGTATCCATTTATTAATTTAGGGCATTATGAACTGGGAAAACTGTTAAAAGGCAATGATTCGCGAGGAGATTGTCTCATATTATAAGTCTGGAATAGCGTCGGTCTTTGAACGAGCAAAAACAAATGCCTTTTATAGGGGGTGTTCCTTTTATTTGGTGCAGTAATAATTTAACTGTATCGTTCGCTATTCAATGTTTATGGTATAAAGAATTGACACAGGATACACAATACGATGAATTGGCACAAGCAAATATAGATTGGATCTTTGGTACAAATCCTTGGGGCACAAGCATGGTTTATGGTCTGCCTTCGTGGGGAGATACACCTGTTAATCCGCATTCTGCATTTACTCATTTAAAGAATTTTCCAATTGATGGTGGGTTGGTTGATGGTCCCATAATGACTTCGACATATCGTAATCTGATCGGAATTAAATTGCTGAATGAGGATCCGTATGCCGCATTTCAAAGTGATCTTGTTGTTTATCATGACGATTATGGTGACTACAGTACAAATGAACCTACAATGGATGGTACTGCTTCATTGATCTATTTGTTAGCTTCTCAAGAACAAAAGGCATTAGAGGAGCCTCAAATAAAAAAGTAGTTAAAGATTCTTTTGGAGCTATCGTGAGAGGAGATAGCTTGCAAAAGCAACTAGCGCTGGTTTTTACAGGGCATGATTTAGCTGATGGTGGATTGACGGTGCTAAAAATATTGAAAGAAAAGGATGTAAAGGGTTCTTTCTTTCTAACAGGAGACTTTTTGAGAACATCGAAATTTCGTTCTGTTGTAAAGGAGATTAAAAGGAATAAACATTATCTTTCTGCTCACTCTGATAAACATTTATTGTTTAGTGATTGGGACAATAGACAAGGTTTATTAGTAACAAAGGATTCATTTATCCAAGATTTGGAGATAAATTTCAGGGAATTAGAAAAATTAGGTTTTCGAACCGATAACAAATATTTTATTCCTTCGTATGAATGGTACAATCAGGAGATTGTCGCGTGGAGTGAGGAAATGGGATATGTGCCCATTAATTATACTCCTGGATTACGAACTGCCGCCGATTATAGTTATCCTGAAATGGGTAAACGATATTTATCTTCTGATGATATTGAAATGGGGCTATGGGAACAAAATAAAAAGCTAAACGGATTAAATGGATTTATCATACTCATACATATGGGCACAGACTCACGTCGAAAAGATAAATTTTATCACCGCTTAGGTAAATGATAGATAAGTTAAAGAAAGAGGAATATCAATTTGTCGATATTCGTGTGTTATTACAATAGAATAAAGGATAATATAGAAGATAGGATGATAAATACAACCGAAAAAGAATCGCATTACCAGGATTTAGAAAAAATGACTGTTTTGGAGTTGTTGACGAATATTAATAACGAAGATAAGACCGTTCCGATGGCTGTTGAAAAAGCTATTCCGCAGATAGAGGCGTTGGTTAATGAGTGTGTAGCTAAGATGAAAAATGGAGGACGTGTTTTTTATATCGGTGCTGGTACAAGTGGACGATTAGGTGTTTTGGATGCATCAGAATGTCCTCCAACTTATGGTGTTCCATTTGATTGGATTATCGGAATGATTGCAGGAGGAGATACGGCTATCCGAAAAGCAGTTGAATTTGCTGAAGATGATACAGAACAAGCCTGGAAGGATTTGACTGAATATAGTATTAATAAAACGGATGTTGTTATCGGTATTGCCGCGTCAGGAACGACTCCTTATGTAGTTGGAGGTTTACAAGCCGCTAATGCCGCGGGATTAGTAACAGGCTGTATCGTTTGCAATAGTGGTTCACCTATAGCAAGAGAGGCGCAATTGCCTGTGGAAGTAGTGGTTGGACCTGAGTTCGTGACAGGTTCTACACGTATGAAAGCAGGGACTGCTCAAAAATTAGTACTGAATATGCTAAGTACCTCCATTATGATCCAATTGGGGCGTGTGCAGGGAAATAAAATGGTTGATATGCAATTATCTAATCATAAATTAATGGCTCGCGGGGTTCGTATTATTATGGATGAAACGAATGCAACGGAAGCTGAAGCAACAGAATTATTGGAAAAATTTGGTCATGTGCGCCAGGCAATAGAGGCATATCAAGAAACACACTAAACACTAAATCACCTATTATAAAACAAACTTATGTCACCAATAATTTTATTATCATTTTTGGTGGTCTACTTTGCTGTTTTACTTGCCGTAGCGCATTTTACTTCAAAGGGATCATCAGACAACTCCACTTTTTTTGTGGCTAATCGCAATTCGAAATGGTATATGGTTGCCTTTGGAATGATTGGTACTGCATTGTCAGGAGTGACTTTCATTTCAGTACCGGGAGCAGTTGGTGCTTCAGAATTTAGCTACTTTCAGTTTGTGCTGGGAAATGCCGTTGGTTTTATTATCATCGCGTATGTCTTGTTACCGCTATATTATAGGATGAACCTAACGTCTATTTACACCTATTTAGAAGAACGTTTTGGTCATACAACTTATAAAACAGGAGCAGCTATCTTTTTAATTTCAAGAACGATCGGTTCTGCCTTTCGTCTTTATTTGGTTGCTATTGTATTGCAACATTTTATTTTTGATGCTTGGAATATTCCTTTTGTAGTTACAGTTGTAATCTGTCTGTTGTTAATTTGGCTTTATACAAATAAAGGCGGGTTGAAGACAATAATTGTAACGGATACGCTGCAAACAACATTTTTGATAACAGCGGTTATTCTTTCCATCTACTTTATGGCTAAAGGACTAAATTTTGGAATTGTTGATACTTTCGAAGCAGTTAAAGAAAGTAGCTATTCTAAAATATTCTTTTGGGATGATTTTGTTGGTAGCAAAGCTAATTTTTGGAAACAATTTCTAGGGGGGATTTTTGTAACCATTGCCATGACAGGATTAGACCAGGATCTGATGCAGAAGAACCTCTCCATGGGAACAATCAAAGAGGCTCAAAAGAATATGATTACTTTTACCAGTGTATTTGTGGTGATCAATATTTTCTTTTTAGCAGTTGGAGCACTGCTCTATATCTATGCAGAGAAAAATGGAATTGATATCAGTCAGCTCGCTACTCGTGATTATTTATATCCTGAAATTGCTTTAAATCATTTGGCTATTCTTCCGGCAATAATTTTTATGATGGGATTGACGGCAGCTACATTTGCAACTACTGACTCAGCATTAACTGCTTTGACGACTTCGTATTGTATTGATTTCCTAAATTTTAATAAAAAAGAGAATCCAAATGATCCAGTATTGGTTAAGCAACGTAATTATGTACATTTTGGCTTTTCTATTGTTATGTTATTGGTGATTTTAGTATTCAAATTAATTAATGATGATTCGGTCGTAAACGCAATCTTTACAGCTGCAAGTTACACATATGGTCCATTGTTGGGACTGTTTGTTGTAGGTATTGCTACAAAATACGCAGTTAAAGACAAACTAGTGCCTTTCATTTGTGTAATATCACCAGCTATTTTGTATATTTTGAAACTTATGTAATAGAAGTTTATACGCCGTATGTAATCGGTTTAGACTTGATCATTATCAATGGTTTTATAACATTCTTACTGTTGATTTTAACTTCTCCGGGTAAAGCCTCCGATAGAGCGCTTTCACATAATTAAAAAAAGTTAAGTGATTTGTACGTGCAAAAAATTAAGTTAAGTTTGATTAAATTAGTTTTTTTGCACGTATGTATCAATTGATAGAAGAAACCGCTGGATTTATCCGCAAGAAAATAGGCGATTTTCAGCCTGAATTTGGAATAATACTAGGTACTGGATTGGGTAAGTTGGTCGATGAGATCGACGTCCAGTATTCATTGATGTATTCCAATATCCCCAACTTTCCCATTTCTACAGTTGAATTTCATTCCGGTAAATTGATATTCGGTATGCTGAATGGTCGTAGGGTTGTAGCGATGCAGGGTAGACTTCATTATTATGAAGGCTACAATATGAAAGAAATTACATTTCCAATCCGTATCATGAAAGTCTTGGGCATTCAGAAGCTCTTTGTTTCAAATGCCTCAGGATCTTTAAACCCTAATATTCTTAAAGGTGATTTGGGTATCATTTCCGATCACATTAATTTGTTGCCAGATAATCCGCTACGTGGTTCAAACTTAGCCGCATTCGGTCCACGTTTTCCTGATATGAGTCAACCCTATAACCGTGAAATGGTAAAGCAAGGTTTAGACATTGCTGTCCACAAAGAAATTAGGGCACATGAGGTTGTATATGTAGCTGCCCCAGGACAAATTTGGAAACTAAAGCCGAGTATCGTTACATGAGATTGATTGGCGGTGATATTGTGGGGATGAGTACTGTGCCTGAAGTTATTGTCGCTAATCATATGGATATACCTGTTTTTGCGATCTCTGTGATTACTGATGAGGTTTCATGATCATCTGCAACCTGTTTCTTTGCAGGACATCGTAGATATAGCTGCAAAAGCTGAACCAAAGATGACGTTAATTTTGAAAGAATTAATAGCTTTGCAATAGTTTTTAAACAATACTAGTTCAAATATTAATGAAGGTGACCCTGCGCTTATTAGCGATTTTTTGTTGTATTCTTGGTTTTGTAAATCAAGTTCAAGCACAAAGTAATGATGAATGGAGTAGTGCTTTAGATTCTGCTCGGGCAAAAGAAGATGCGAAACAGGATTCTGTTATTTTGTCTGCTAAATATATTCGATATACAACATTGGATATGATGAAAAAAGGAACCTACACCGTTCAAATAGATACATCACATCGTAATTTTCAGTATTACAATAAACAGAATTTACCATGGAATCCCAGTATCAATTTAGGTTCCTATGGTTTGGCAACGCGTGACCTATTATTTCAACCTAGTAAAACGATAGGTTTTCAAAGTGGATTTCACAGTTTGGAGCGTACCTTGTACAGACCGGATTCTATTCAATATTTTAGGGCACGTGCCAGATTTTCGGAACTTTATGCTGTAGGATTTTTCTTTGATGATCAAGTATTTCGTGCAAGACTTGCACAAAATATAAATCCAAGACTTAATATAGGTGGAGAATTTCATGCAACAAGAGCAGATGGATATTATACCAATCAGAAGTATTCCGATATCAAATCGGCTTTATTTGCTTGGTACGAGTCCGAAAATCACCGCTATAATTTGTTGACAAATTTAGTGTTTAATAAACTTGATGCTTCAGAGAATGGTTCGATTTTGTCAGATAATATATTCAAAGATAAGGAAAAGCAATCATCCGATCGTTACCCCGTAAGATTACAGGGGCAAGGAGACAATAGACCTCGAAATGAATGGCGTGATAATTCATTTTTCATTCGTCAATCGATGTTTCTAGGTCATCTTGATACCGTTGATGCAGGTAAGCCTACAATGCAGATTTACCCTACAAATAGCGTTGCACATAACAGTTCTGTACGGATTCAGAAATATAATTTTTTTAAAAATGAAACCGATGCTAATGGTGCTTTCCCATATGGTTCTTCCAGATTAACGCAGGATACAACGGAAATTACTTCTATTTCAAATGAATTTGAATATAGCTTTTACTTGAGGGGGAAATCTATTTTTAAATGAAGCGAAATTAAATGTTGCTTTTCAACATGATATGTATTGGTATTCAGATAGTGGTATCAATAACAGATTTATCAAAATGGTATGCTAAAGGGGGAGCTGGGGTATAAGTTCTCAGATCGAGTCAATCTGACAGGTAAAGTCAATCAGATAGTGATGGGTCATAATTTTGGTGATTATCTTTATGAAGCAAAAGCCGACTTTTTATTAAGTTCTAATGTTGGTAAAATTACGCTTTCGGCTTATTCGCAGAATAAATCACCAGAAATGGTGTTTAATCGAATGAATTATACGTACCATCAATGGGAGCGGGATCTTAATAAAACAAAAACACAAAATCTAGCTTTTCAGTATAGCAATCCAAAAATTGGGTTCAATGGAAAGGTTGAATACTTTTTAATGGATAACTATCTTTACTTTAAAGAGATTGATAATCCGAAAAATGATCCACGCCTGGCTAAATTAATTGAACCGGCGCAATTGGGATCTGTTAATCTATTAAAGGTTTCAGTAGGACAAAAGTTCAAGTTTAGTAAATTTACCTTGGATAACTTAATTGTATATCAAAAAACAGATCAACAGGAAACACTTGCAACTCCTGAAATATATACCTGGCATAGTTTGTATTACAGCAATGTGCTTTATAAAGTGGTTGATTTCAACATTGGAGTTGATGCACGTTTCAACACTCCGTTTACAACACCATCTTATTCAATTAATGCAAGTCAGTTTTATAATGATAATGCAGGGATTAAATTTTCGACTTATCCTATATTTGATGCGTGGGCTACAGCAAACATACAACGCGTGACACTTTTTATCAGTTGTAATTTTGTAAACCAATATTTGGGCATGCCAAAAGGCTATTATACTGTTCGTCGTTATCCGATGAATGATGCGAATATAAGATTTGGTGTTTCTTGGAAATTCTATGACTAAAAATATTGAAAATTATATGCGTGGCTTCTAGTGGATTGCGTTTTTAAGCGTAAAACTTTTGAAATAATTTTGAGAGTCGAAATTTTGCAGTACATTTGCATACGCAATTAGGGAAAGGTATTATATACCAAGAACTAAAGCGGAGAATTAGCTCAGCTAATTTATTGAAAGTCTGAAAAAAATGGAGAATTAGCTCAGCTGGTTCAGAGCATCTGCCTTACAAGCAGAGGGTCACTGGTTCGAACCCAGTATTCTCCACGCAAACAGAAGTGTTTCAAAATACTTAACGGAGAATTAGCTCAGCTGGTTCAGAGCATCTGCCTTACAAGCAGAGGGTCACTGGTTCGAACCCAGTATTCTCCACACAAACAGAAGTGTTTCAAAATACTTAACGGAGAATTAGCTCAGCTGGTTCAGAGCATCTGCCTTACAAGCAGAGGGTCACTGGTTCGAACCCAGTATTCTCCACGACAAACAGAAGTGTTCAAAATACTTAACGGAGAATTAGCTCAGCTGGTTCAGAGCATCTGCCTTACAAGCAGAGGGTCACTGGATCGAC